>NZ_JBNNTW010000001.1:471408-745896 GCF_050279145.1 Lysinibacillus sp. NPDC094177
ATTCGCACAGACAAAACCATGTTGTTGCTGTCGCTGCGCTTTCGCACAGACAAAACCATGTTGTTGCTGTCGCTGCGCTTTCGCACAGACAAAACCATGTTGTTGCTGTCGCTGCGCTTTCGCACAGACAAAACCGTGTTGATGCTGTCGCTGCGCTTTCGCACAGACAAAACCATGTTGTTGCTGTCGCTGCGCTTTCGACGCCCAGTCGGAAGAAATCAACCCCACGTTTTGCCGCAGAGCTATACTCTTACTCTTGATGACGAACCTTTTTGGCCTCTTCCATTAAATAATCTACAAATAACTCATCTTTCACTAACCATGCTTGATAATTTCTTTTTAAAAACCATTCCGCTTCATAAAAACTTGTGAAGATTTGATCTAAAGGAAGTTTATTTTTTTCAATTATCCAATCAAAATCACTTATTGAATATAGAAGAAAAATTTCTTCCTTTAGGTTTTTATACAATGTCCCAAAGGAAGAAAATCTTAAATTATAGCGATTTCGTTTCGCATCCTCTGGTATTGGTTCTATATGAAATGTTTGAGCCACATACTGCTCATAAGCTTCATCTGTTAAAGAGCAACCTGCTGCTTTTTGATGCCCTCCCCCTCCAAATTCTGCTGCAATTGCTGAAACATCTATGTGATCATGAATCGTACGAAAGGAAATTTTTTTGCCACTCATATTTAATATAGCTATATAATCAAGGTGTACATTTTCTTTTCCTAATTCATTACCAAGCTCAGAATGATAAGATTCTGCATAAACCACACCTGTAAAGTATTCTCCTATCGCTGTTTGCACTAGCTCCCTTTTTTTTCGACGGATGTACCGTGCTATTTTCTCTTCTTCCATATTTAAAATTTTCTTTTCAAATTCATCAAAATCAAAATGTTCGCTTGTCTTTAAACGTTGAAGCATTTTTTCTTCAAATTCCTCGATTGATACTAAAAAAAAGAGAGTATTTAACCGGCGTGCTTGCTGATTATCATTCTTTTCCCATTCCCATGTATCGTACTGTCTCACTAACTCTACAAATTCTGAGATGGAAATCGTTTGTTCTAAAAATCCATGGGCAACAAGATACTGATAAAATAAAGAAGTTGCTGATGTTAAATATCCATTTTCATCTTCTACTATTACTTTACCCCATTCATAATCGTTCAAATGATAAGCTGTTTTATGATGATCAACCAGTTGAACATTACCAGTCGCGGTATAATACTCATTTAATCTCTTTTCATTTTCCTCGTTTGGAGATAAATCGGTAATAAACAAAAATGTATCTTGTAGGGTATTGTCTAAAAAATACTCAATTTCACGATCCAACGATGAAATTGAATTGTACCTTACCTTCACTTGGTCTTGAAATGCAAGCTTGGCTAATATCCCGCAACCTACTCCATCTAGATCATTATGCGATAGCAATTTAAACATTTTTTCACCTCCAAATTAGTATGGTTTAATATTGAAAAAATTATCGGTATTGTTAACAGTATTTATGTTTCGAAAGGCAAATATCGATCAGAGATGTTCCGCAGAGTTGCCAAGACCATTAACAACGATATACATCAGTAATCAAAAAATTTGCATTTTTGCAGTTTCTTTTTTTGACTAAAAGTAGAATAATATTTATATATTCTCCTTTAATAGTCATTAAGCAATAGAATTTTTATCGTTTTAAATTAAATTAAAATTATTATTGGCATAGTATTTTTTATAAAAGATTTACCACCTTATAACACTTCCCCGTCATTAAATTTGCAATAATTCATGCAAAAAAAGCCATGAAAACAATTTAAATTCAACATTTATGAAAAAAATCTACTACCAAATTTTCTCGATATATTTTCCCGATAAACAGTTAGACTATTTAGAAATGTCGAAAATTATTTTCCTAGGAAAATATAAAATCATTTTCTGTTATTATATGTTATTATATTTTTAGCAAAACGACCTATTTTTATGAAATAAAAAATAGAGGAAAAATGAACTACAAAGGAAGATAAATATGAAAAAAATCCAACAATTATTCCAAAGCGAAGATGGAAATATCGAACACAGAGAGAATTTTTTATCCCTTTTGGAGAAAATTGTTTCATCTTTAGATGAGTTAAAAAACCCAAAAACAACAACTCTTGGACCAATGAAAGAGCGCTCTGATAATTTCTATAAAGAGTTAATGCAAGACAATCAAGTACCAACTTCAGGCGTCGGACTTGATCAAGTTGTGAATGAATTAACACAATTGATGCAAGGACATCCTTACCACACACGTAACTTTGTAACAAATGTTTTGCCTATGGCTAGCATCCCTGGCATATTAGGCCAATTTACTAATGCTCTGCTTAACGGTAACAATCTATGGGATGTATACGGTCCAGCTGCCGCAGAATGTGAGGTAAAGGTAGTCGCAATGATGTCGAAGTTAGTTGGCTACGACTATACACAAAGCTTTGGTTACACAACTTGGGGTGGACAAGGGGCTGTTTTCAGTGGGCTTCGTCTTGCGATCGCTAAACAATTCCCAAACGCAAAGGAAGATGGCGTACCAAATAATTTATATTGCTTCGCTTCAGAAAATGCTCATTATAGCTTATTAAAATCAATTGAAGCAGTCGGTATCGGTAGCAAGCATTTAATTCGTATTAAAGCTGGAAAAGACCATTCAATGGATATCGAAGACTTACGTATGCGTATGACTGAGGTTATTGAAAATGGTGGTATTCCAGTGTATGTAGTTGCTACAACAGGCGCTACAGATCAATTTGCCATTGATGATGTACAAGCAATCAAAAAAGTTACAACTGACCTTGAACAAAAACATTCCTTAAAACCTATACATATTCACGCTGATTCAGCTTTAGGTGGTTTTTACGCCTTTTTCAACGATTATGATTTTAAGGCAAACCCACTTCAATTAGAGACTGATGTTTTACAAGCACTAGAACAAATTAAAGAACGTCTGCAATATCTCCCTATTGCAGACAGCCTTTGCTTTGACTTCCAAAAGCTTGGTCAAACACCGTATTTAACAAGCCTATTCTTAATAAAAGAAGGAAAACACCTACAGTTATTAGATATTGAAGATTTCGACACACCTTATGTTGGCAATCGAGGCTATGGTTCTTATCATACAGGCTATACATTAGAGTGCTCTCGTATGGGTAGTTCTATTGCTATTTATGCTGCATTACAGGCGTTCGGTAAAGAAGGCTACCAACAAATATTAGCAAATTATGTGCGTGTAAATTTAGCGTTCCGTGCTCAGTTAGCTGTGAAGACTCCAATGTTACAAGTAGTCAATGAGTCTAATATTGGACCAGTCACAGCCTTTCGTTTGTATCCTGAAGGCTTTAATTGGAAATCTGAACAGTCAGGTAGCTATACACAAGATCAGATTGAATATATTAATGGCCTTAACGCTTCTTTATTTGAAATTATCGGAGAAGGTCGCGACGAAGTATTTTTCGGTGATACGACACGTGTTTGCACTGTTAGCACTAAAGATACAAAACAACAAATTCCAGTCGCAGCTGCAAAATTCTTTTCAATTTCTCCTTATACCGAAATAGAACATATTAGTGATATGATTCATTTCTTACAACAAAAGTTAAAAGTATTGGAGGATGCTAAAGTTGAGTATAGTCAAAAAGTTTAAAAGCTCTTTACTCTATAAGTATATTGCAAGTTTTACTATTCCAATTGCTATTATTTCATTATTATTTAGCGTCACATTATTTCTTGCGTGTAATCAAATTATCGATAATTTTGTAATTAAACAATTTGAGTCATCCTTAGATGTTATATCTAAAACAATTTTTGATAAAATAGATAAAAATGACGTCAAAGCTGCAGATGACGGCGATAAGGATAAATATCAAGAAATATTAAAGGAATTAAATGAAACACTTAAAGAGTATGATATTCAAAATGCTTACATTCTTTCACGTGCAAATGGGAAAGAACATATTGTGGCATTAAGCAATAAAGATAATTATCAAGAGGACTACACTTTTAGTAAGGACATGAATGAAGCATTAAAGACTAGAACCATGAAATCTAGTGAAATTTATGATGATGAATACGGAACCCATAAATCGATTTTTATACCATTTAAAGATTCTGAAATTCTTTTTGGATTAGACATGGACGCTTCTTTCATTTCTAAACTTCAAACACGGATTATTTTGAATGCTGTCATTATGACCGTAATTTTTGTGATATTCGGTATTATTGTGGCTTATTTCATTAGTAAAGGCATTATAAAACCAATTAACAATATGACTAGTTATGTTAGTAAGGTGGCAACAGGAAACTTAGCTGTTGAACCACTTCATATAAAGGGTTCTAATGAAATCGCACAGCTTTCTGAAGGCATCGAAAATATGACAGAAGACTTACGCTCACTTATTCAGCAAATTGCTGAAAATGCTGAGCAAGTAGCTGCTATGTCTGAAGAATTGACGGCAGGCTCTGAGCAAACAAGTGCATCTATTCAACAAATTACATCTTCAATGCAAGAAGTAGCTGCAGGATCAGAAAAACAGACTTCCTCTATTGAAGAAGTAGAAAATCATATTACGACAATCTCCACAAAGATGTCAGAAGTTGTATCGAGCGTGAATGATGTTACTTCTAAAGCATTTAGTGCATCCTCTATTTCAGAAAAAGGCAATACGACGATTCAAAGTGCTACAGAAAAGATGGTTGTCACATCTAATGCTATTCAAGAGACTTCAAAGGTTGTGGAACGTTTAAGCACATACTCAAATGAGATTGGTGACATTGTAACCTTAATTAATGAGATTACCGATCAAACAAATCTACTCGCTTTAAATGCATCTATTGAAGCTGCACGTGCTGGTGAGCATGGTAAAGGCTTTGCAGTTGTAGCTGAAGAAGTACGTAAACTTGCTGACCAATCATTAGCAGCGACGAACAGTATCCGAACACGTATTGAGACGATTAAGGAAGAGTCTACACAAGCTGTGAAATCGATGGCAATTAGTAGTAGTAATCTTGCAGAAAGCTCAACTGCCTTTAATGATTCAGGTCAAGCCTTTGAAGAAATATATTCGCATATTACTGAATTGACTCAAGAAATGGATTCTGTCAATAACATCATTTCAAATATTAATGATGGGGTTAACAGCATTGCAAATTCTGTAGAGGAAGTTGGTGTTGTAGCCGTTCAATCATCTGGAAACATTCAAAATGTGGCTGCCGCTTCCGAGGAGCAATCTGCTAGTATTGAAGAGATTACTGCCTCTTCAAATAATTTAGCTGAGATGGCACAGCAACTTCGAAATATTATACAAAAATTTCAACTATAAGAAAAACTAATAATAAAAATCCGCTTTGCTTTCTGTAGGTAGGTTTCTACCAACAGAAGTTTATGCGGATTTTTTTATTGGCTCTTAAATGCTCACCTATTTTAGTGTACTCTTGTTCATCCATGCAATCGTTTCTTCTAGCCCTACTCTATATGAAGTACGTGGTAAAGCGTCTATTTCTTTTTCGTATTTTCCCCCGCTTAAAATGACCGGTTCTTCAGTTAAATAGAACACTTCAACCACTTCCTGCATAGAAGGTGTAAATATTCCAATTAGACTTATCATCCCTTTAGTAACTGTACGAATACCTTTTTTGTAGCCTGTAATTTCACGTAAGATTTTTACTAGTTCAACCCCAGCAATCGGATGAACAGCTGGCACGTTCCAATTCTGATTATATGTGTCATCTCGTAAAGCAAGTTCTACCATAGCCTTTGCACCATCAACTGTATAAAGAAATTCCCTTTTCACCTGCATATTTCCTACAAAATTAGCTTTTTTACCTAGTGCAACATTTTTTAGTGTTTCATAGAGTATTGTATTATTTGCATTTGGTCCGTACAAGTCAGGGAAGTGTACAATTAACGAGGGTACATTACTGTCTTTTAGTTTATTTTCCATCGTTAAACGAATTTTACCTTTTTTCGTCAGTGGTTCCTTTCTAGCTTCCTCTACTACAGGATTTGTCGATTGTCTTCCATATGCATAAATATTATCTACAAGTGCAATCTTCGCTCCTTGCCTTTCGGCTATGTTAATCACCATATCTAAGCATCGAATGTGTAGCTGTTCCCAATCTTGATATGGGAAACTAATAGCATGAAAAATAATATCCACACCATTTGAAGCTCTCATCATTTCCTGTTCATTAAATGCATCTCCCGAAATGATTTCGACATTTTTATAATGCTGAAAAAGTGCAACTAACTTTTCTTTATTTCTAGCAAATGCCTTCACTTGTATATTTCGACTTACTAGTTCATTTACTAGAGCATAGCCCATACCACCAGAGGCCCCAATAACTAATACTGTTTGCAAAAATTATTCCCCCTTCACTAATTAACCACTGGTCAAATAACTTTTAAAAGAAAGCTCTAGATTTATTAACTAGAGCTACTCTCAATATGTTAAAGACTTGATAAGAAATTTAGCATGTACATCCACTGCTTCTTTTGCTTCCTCATAATTTTTTACATAATGACGATAATGTGCCACAAATCCATGAAGAGCAATGAATGTAGAATGTATATCTGAAATCAACAGTTCAGTCTTTAATAAGGACTGTACAGATTGTGCAAATTTCTCATAACTAAGATTCGCTGCCTCTTGCGAAAGCCCATCAATTTCGTTATTCCTCATTATAAACATTAATTCATACTGGCTTTGGTTATTTAAACCAAACGCCATATAGCCTACAAAAACTTTTAGCAGTTTAGTATTATGATCTTCAGGACCGTTCATATTTTCATCTAAAATATTATTTAGTTCAGAAAAATAATCACCTAATATTGCATAGAATATTTCTGCTTTATTTTTAAAATGATAGTAAATAGCCCCATGACTACAACCAAGCTCTTTAGCAATACTACGCATTGATACTTGGTGAAAATCCTTCGTGATAAATTGCTTATGTGCTTCATTTATAATCATTTCTTTCGTCAAATCTTTTGTTGACGGCTTACGTGGCGACATATTACCCTCCTTATTGACCAGTGGTTAACAATCAGTATAAAGGTGTTTTCATTTTTTGGCAATAAAAACCTAGTGTGAGACAAAAAATTGTATGAGCTCAAAAAAAACAATCTCCTACTACTGAAGTAAGAGATTTGTTCCTAACGACAATCAAATTAGACCCTTCACAACTTTTGAAATAACAGAGCCTTCAGCCTGACCAGTTAACAAAGGTTTTGCAATTTTCATCGCTTCCCCCATGTTCATCCCTTTCACGATGCCAGCTGTCACAAGTTTTTCTTCAATTTCTTCTTCGGTTAATTGCTTCGGTAAAAATGATTTTAATAGTGCTATTTTCGCTTCCTCTTTTTCAATTAAGTCAGCTCGCCCTGCATTTTGAGCACCCTCTAAAGCCTGATTTGTTTGCTTCACTTCACGATTTATAATAGCCATTTCCTCTTCAGACGATAAAGCCTCTCCCTTTTCTTTTTCAGCTAAATCTAGGGCAGATTTCAAAAGCGATAATACGCCTTTTGCTAATACATCCTTTTCCCTCATTGCCTGTTTTAATTGTTCAAATACCTCTGTTTTTAACAATGTTTTCACTCCTTCGTGACATTTATTATACCATCAATTTCACCTTAGCATAATTGTTGCTATCGCTTCGCTTTCGCAACAAAAAACAATTACTGAATGAAGTTAAAAAAATACCGTAACCTTAAGAGGTGCGGTATGTTAATTTAAATTATTTTACTTGTTTAAGCATAGATACTTCGGCTTTTGTCGTTATTACATCCAATGATATTATATCAAATTTTGCATCTACAAGATCTATTTTTCGACTTAAATTCTGTTCAACTTTGTCTAACCTCTTTTCTACTGCTTCAATTTTTTCTTCTAATCTCTTTTCTACTGCTTCGATTTTTTCTTTTAATCTCTTTTCTACTGCTTCGATTTTAACATCAACCGCTTCGATTTGTTGCTGAAGATCTGATTTCATGTCTTGCATCTGCTTCGAAAGCTCTAAAATTGCTTGAAGAATCGTATGTTGGTTTACTTCTTGTTCCATTTTCGACTTCCTCCTCTCTTATATATTCATTACATAATCTATTAATTTCACAGCATTATTCACATCTAATAAAATAAGTAGAGTTACATAAGCAACTCTACCTGTCATTCTATCTATGAATTATCTTAAAGTCAAAGTATTAAGAGATGGGATATGTCAAGTACTCATCCGTTAATTTTACTTCATATAGTCGCATCGCTTTTAAATCTCCTTTATATGTAAAGACACCTTGCTTAACTAAAATGCGTAGACGATATTCAATCCATTCATCGCCTCTATATTGTTCCATATGCCCAAGTACTTCTCCTATTAATCTTGCTGCTTTATAATATTTAACCTCATCATCTTTCTCATGCAAACGTTTGGAACAACTAATTATCAAAGCATCATCACGATCTTCTGTCCTATTGTTCCATAGTTCATGATGCTCCCACGAACGGATTATATTGTAATCATCATAAAGCATTCCTAACCCGCCTCACAACAATCACTTCTCAAATTGCCGTTGCAGCACGTAGTATTTTACTTCCAACCAAGGAAATGATACTGTCTGGGATAGCATTATCCAGTGATTTATTACTCTCTGCCATTTACCCAATAGACAAAACCAATAACTGCTCCCCCAATAATATTACCTAGCGTTACAGGTAATAAATTGGAAATTGCTCCAGCAAACGATACGAGTTCACCATGAGGTATTAAGAGAGCAAGAGAAAACAATGTCATATTTGCTATACTATGCTCAAATCCAATTGTGACAAAAGGGAAAATACAGCAAAAAATCATCACTAATTTTGCGGTATCTGTTTTTAATTTATAGGTACACCATACGGCCAAGCATACAAGCAAATTACATAAAATACCTCGACATAAAAGTTCAACGAAACTAGCATTCATCTTAGCTGTAGCCAGTTTTTCAATGTAAGCCGCTGTGTCTCCCACTGCTAGTCCTGAGTAAAAAAATAATGTGGCTGCAAAAAGCGAACCAAAGAAATTTCCTATGTAACTAAACATCCAAATACCTATCATCTCGAATGGTGATGATTTTTTTGATAGTGTACTAACCGTTAAGACTAGATTATCACCAGTAAATAAATTTGCACCAGCCATCATGACCATACTAAGTGCCACACCGAATGCTAATCCTTGTACGACCTTCATACTTGGTACCCCAGTTGGGCTAAATAAGCCGCCAATAGTAGCGATGAGCAAAATTCCAAATCCGATAAAAAGTCCGCCAAAAATAGCTAACAATAAATAATTAGCAGGCTTTTGCTTCATCATGTTAATTTTTGTTTCAGCTGTAATACAAACTGAAGAAATTGTCTCTTTCATACTTTCATCTCCCAAACAACATAGAGCTAATTTAATAACTCATTATTAATGCTGATCTTAAGTAGTCACCAGTTTCCACTCTAACTAACTTATATACAAGGCTTACATTTTAACAAATATTATTCCAAAATATCATTAATTAGCAAATTTAAAGTAAATTTCTCCAAATAAACATATATTAATGCACTTTAAAGATCACTTTAGAATCTTTTTTAGTTCATTTGGATTAAAAAGAGATAGTTAATCAAATATAGTGCAAGAATTTCTCTGAGAAGACAACAAGGCTTGTGTGCTTTAGAATGTTCATTTAAAAATAATTGTTGAAGTACTAGAGGTGGAAACTGCAAAAGCTTACAAGGCTGCAGGTACTGTTGCGAAATCATTTTTCCGCCACAGCTCTTGCAAAACGTCCATAGAACAAAGGAAAACGAATTGTCGTTATCCTACCTGATACTGGTTTAAGATATTTATCAACAGATTTATTTTAAAACAAGCGCTAGAGAGGTTGGATCGAAGAGTAGAACAGTAGCATCGACACACTATAAAAATGAAGCCGAGACAAAAGTGTTTCAGCCAACAAAAATACCGAACTATCCAATGAAACGCTCATGAAGTGTTTCGGAATAGTTCGGTTTTTCTATTTATCGTGTCTTGTTAATTTAGAGATTATTCGGCTTTATGAAGAAACCATTTAGTTATGTTCCAGCCTCTTCATTTTAATAACTTGTTAAAAAAATCTTTCCTTTAGTGGTTTTAGTCGATTCAACTGCCGTTATCGCATTTTTAATGTCTAACAAACCATAATGAGAATCCACTGCCATCATTTTTAATTTACCACTATTTACTAGATTGATTAAGTGATGAAATGTACCTTGCCATCTTTCTATCGAGACTTGTTTGTTCCAATGGCGTAAATGGAACATATTTGCCTTGGCATTTGCCTCTTTAACGATTCTTTGCCAATTTACCTGCACACCTGATAAAAGACCAATAGCTAAAAAATGCCCTCCAGATTTCAGGCAGAAAGCAAGATCATTTCCTGCTGTCCCCCCAATAGAATCAATAGCAGCATCAGCCCCCCTGCCATTTGTTAGTTCCATCACTGTCTCATAGAGTGGTGCTACTGAAGTATCAATTACATAGGAAGCACCAAGCTGAATTAAATCGTCAGTATGTCTATTATTTCTCGTGACTGCGATTAACTGAAAACCTAACAATTTTGCTAGCTGAGCAAATATGTGGCCAATTGCGGACCCGCAAGCATTCACTACTAAAACATTATTTGGCTGCAATTGTAATATGTCAGTACAAGTTACCCAAGCTGTCATTGGGTTGATATACATTTGAGCTGCGGTAAAATCATCAATGGAATCGGGAATAAGTACTGCGAATTCTGCGCTTGTTTTTACAATTTCCTGCCAAGTTCCTTCTCCTCGTAAAGGTAAAACACGCTTTCCGATAAGATTTTGAGAAACATACGGACCTACTTCCTCTACAATACCTACTCCTTCATAGCCAGGAATAGTTGGTAAAGAAATTCGATGAGCATACTTCCCCCATATTGGTATTAAATCAGAAGGATTAATAGGTCGAGCCAGCATTCGAACATGAATTTCTTGTTCTTGAGGAGGTTTAATCGTTTTATTTTCAAACTTCAAAACCTCCCGAGGGCTTCCATATTCATATAATTTAATGCTTTTTGCTTTCAAAAAATGTGACTCCTTTATGATTGATTAATAATATTTTGTGAATTGCTCATTTAATGAAACTTTACTCGGGGGGATGGTTCATCATCTCATCTACCACTGAGATTATTAGTCTCCACTTTATGATTTAATAAACTGGTGTTATATTTATAGTTGGATACGATCGCCTCTACTATTTGGTTGTGAAATAACTAAAAACTCTACCTCGTCTTCTGAATCATTACGCATCTGGTGCGGTTTAAGAGGTGGAACTTCAATGCCTTTATGCTTTTGTAACACAATTCGTTCTCCGTCGATATCAATTGTAGCTGTTCCAGATAGAACATAGAAAAATTGTTGCGCATGATGGTGATAATGATTTATCTCTACTGTTTTAGCAGGCATACGCTCATGAATAATACTGAGATCATTATTCTTCACTAAATGCCAACCATCACATTGATCTCCCCATATATAATGTTCTGCATACTGTTTGCTAATTTTCAAAACTGATGGCCACCTTCCTTTTATCCTGATTCCCGTGGATATTCACCTAATATTTCTATAAAATATAAATAAAGGGCTAACCACCATGACGTGTGGTTGATTTCCGTTCCAACTGGGTGCTTTCCTAGATACGTCCAGCCCCCAATCCAACCAACCTATATATGGCATACGTTTTTAACAAATGTATAGGCAACTTTTGGTAATGAGCCAAATAAAGAAGAATAACTTCTTAAGTTTCCACACAGAAAGGAGTGAGTACGTTGAATATACAAAAACAATTGTTGGGCACTACTCTTGGCTATATGCTAGCACTATTAATCGCATACATCTTTTTCGATTATTTTTCTTGGTCGTTTACTCTAGGTTCTTTACTAGGTATTTGTTTATTTGCTCTTATTTTAAAATTCATGAAAAGGAGATAAATTCTCTACTTGTAATGTATTTAATAATTTTTCGAACTTGTTTGCACCCATAATTTCATGTGTAATAAACTGACCATTGTAAAACAGTCCAAAGGTAGTCCATATGATAGGTGCATTCTGTGCTTCATCTTTCGTCATTAGTTGATATGTACGAAATGGGATGCCCCTTTTCTCTGCTATATTTTTTAAATCATCTATAACACCTACTGCAAATGGACATTGGGCAGTGAAGTATATCACAATACCTCTGTTATTAGATAACGGATTTTTCACCTGTAGTTTAAAGGAAGGATCACGATCGACAGACTCGTTAAATTTATAGACAGCTAGCTGAAAATAAGGTGCTGCTTGATCTACAACTTTAAATCCCAAATGTTCAAAAAAACGCTTATCACTTAGAAATGGAAGATTTTTCTTACTTACTATATGGACGATGCCATCCATACCTTGCGCTAGTGCATCTTCCTTACACTTTTCAAACAATTGCCTAGCATGATTTTGATTTTTGTATTTACCTGAAACCCATAAACAATTAATATACATATAATTCGGTGCATCGATAGGAACCCAAGCTTGATGTGCAGGTAAGTATTCTATAAACACCTTTGCCCGATCATTTAAACGATAAAAAACTAACCCCTCATCGATACGGTTCATTAGCCATTCTTTCTTTTGCTTTACCGCTTGCTCATATTGCTTCGCACCGAGTGCACAACATATATGCTCCTGTTCGATATTGGTCCTTGTAATTTGAAGATAATCCACTTTACCATCCACCTCTTTACTTACCAAATAAGATACCGTAATTTTATAGCTCATCACCAAAAAAATGTGGTTCATTTCCGTTACGACTGGGCGCTTTCCTGGGGCCGCTTCGTTGCACTCCAGGGTCTCATCTGTGACGCTAATCCCAGAGAAGTCGCCCAAACGGAACGAAGATCAGCCTATATACATGACATACGTTTTAACTAATATCATCCCTTACTTTTGGTGATGAGTCTATTTTATTATATCGAGGGTAGAAAATGGATAGCAATTCCTTTTCTTTTTTATTAACTATTAGCTAGATTTCACGGCAAAATATGTACAATTAGAAAACACTTCAAATCCTAGGTATTCTTTAGGAATAAATTCAACACTTTAATTTCTTAAGTAGAAATTAACCTTATCGCATCTACACATAATATTATCATTATTCTTCTCTTGCTTTATGAAGATTGTAGCGAGTGCTCTCAATGCTATTTTTGGGTTGTATAAAATTTCTATTAAAGATGGGTAAGTGTCTTTCCTTTATGCAACTTTTTTTCACACTAGTTATTTAATAGAAATTAGGAAAAAACGTTGCTATAGACCCACTCAAAGTTTACTTGGTATCATAAGTCTATATTTAACAGGAGGTGATTTAAGGTGCATTCATCAAAGATTGCATTTTTATCAGTTATAAGTAATTTTACTGTTGTCATATTAAAAATTATCGTTGGATTGTTCACTGGATCAGTTGCAATTTTATCGGAGGCAATCCATTCTTTGTTAGACTTACTTGCTTCTTTTATTGCCTTTCTCTCCGTACGAATCTCCGGTAAACCAGCTGATGAAGAGCATCCATACGGACACGGAAAAGTTGAAAATATTTCTGGAACGATTGAAACACTATTAATTTTTGTTGCTGGGATTTGGATTATTTATGAATGTATTCATAAAATTATTACTCCCACACCCATCAAACTTCCAATTCTAGGAATACTGGTCATGTTATTTGGCGCCTTGATTAATTTTGTTGTATCAAGGATTGTTTATAGAACTGCAAAGAATATCAACTCTGTTGCCATGAAATCAAATGCACTGCATTTACTTACGGATGTCTATACATCATTGGGTGTTGCCTTGAGTTTATTGATTGTTCATTTAACTGGCTGGTATATTTTAGACCCGATCATCGGTATTATATTAGCATGTTATATAATGACGGAAGCTTTCAAACTGATGAAAGAAGCATTTCCTCCATTATTGGATGCACGATTATCAAAGGAAGAGGAAGAACAAATTATTCAAATTATTGAATCATTTAAAGATGAATACATCGAGTATCACGATTTCCGAACTAGACGTTCTGGTGCGGAAGAATATATCGATTTCCATTTAGTCGTTACTTCAAATAAAAGCATTGAAACAGTTCATGATTTATGTGATCGTATTGAAGAAAAGATTAATAGCATCTTTCATAAAGCCAATATTCTTATTCATTTAGAACCGGAGAATGAAAAAATAAATGAATGATTTAAAATGACCAGGTCTTAAGTGCCTGGTTATTTATTTAATTGCTAAATAGTTGGAAACGAAAAAAATATTTTTAATGGGATTTGGAAAGCCAAGGAGAGTGGCGATTTTTCTGGTATGCAGTTGATGAGGAAACTAAGAAAAAATTATTGGTACAATCGAATATGGAGTAGCGAATGAATTAATTCAAAAAAACAGTATAAGAAGATATAACAAACTTCCCTGAGATTGGGAAAGTTTTTGTTCACCCCAACTTTCAAAATTGTGGAATAGGATCTTTGTTACTTCAAAAAATATTCATCACGCTTGAGAGTAGAAATGTGATAGGTTTTTTTTAGATAGTGGATACAATAAGGCACAAACTTTTCACTGGAACATTATTGGAATAACAACAGCCATCATATGATTTGGAAACGAAATTTCACATTATAAAATAGGAGGAAAAAAATTTATGCAATACAAAATCTCACAAGAGCAAAGTGAACGTAAAAAATCTTTAATTAATAATAAGCTTTACGAGTACAATTTAAAACATTTTCCAAAAGATTTAAGAGGCAGATATCAAGAAATTAACCTCTTCCTTTCAGATGAAAATGATCAAATCCGTGGTGGCATATTGGGGGAAATTTGCTGGAATTGGTTAGAGATACATACACTTATGATCGAAGAGGATATTCGTGGATTTGGCCATGGATCTAAATTGTTATTAGAAATCGAACAAATTGCTTTAAATAACAAATGCGATTTTATAAAAGTAGATACACTAAGTTTTCAAGCATTAGATTTTTATCAAAATCACGGATACCATATCTACGGTACATTAGACAATGTCGGAAGGGATTATGAACACTACTATTTAAAAAAGAATCTTTCATAGGATAACCAAATTTCCTTCTAACAATTTGAAAAGAAAAATAGTTAGAAACTTACTATCAATTTTAAATAAATCTTGATAAAAATGAAATTCGGCGTAAAAATTAACCAAAAATTCTTATGTACAATACCATAAAGTTGTAATTGTAATCGCTTAATCTTCATTATACTTATTCTTTTGTACTGAATATATATGATGCATTTTACTAAAAATAAACGACTCCTTGTCCTTCATAAAACTATTTTTTTCAGCCACACGAATTGATGCTTCATTTTTAGGATCAATAATACTTATTATTTTTTCTTGTCCTAGATGTGTAAATCCATATTCTACACAACCTTTAGCTGCTTCAGTTGCATATCCTTTCGACCAATATTTTTTATTGATATGGTAGCCCACTTCAACTTCAGCTTTTCCATCAACTATTTGTTTAACGAGGCCACAATCTCCAATTAATTCATTTGATTCCTTTAAATATACAGCCCATAAACCATAACCATCTTCTCGATATCGTTGTTTATTTTTTTTAATCCAATTTTTAGTTTGCAGTAAAGTAAATGGGGCTGGATAGTATTTCATTGTTTCAGCATCTGAAAAAATTGAGTATAGGGCAGTAATATCATCATCATTAAATTCTCGTAATTTCAACCTTTCTGTTTCCATAATTATCATTATAGTTCCCTCCTTACAACAATTCAGCTCATCACCATAACGTGTGGTTGATTTCGCCTCGGCATAATTTTTGCTGTCGCTGCGCTTTCGCACAGAAAAACATTTGTTGCTGTCGCACAGATAAATTACCACAAGATGTTGCGTTCTTAGACTGAGTTCCTCTATTTCAGTAGGTGTTTTGACACCCCCTGAAAGGGAATCACATCCGCATTCATCTCACTACCTTCAAATGTAGGAGTCTTCTACTGAATGAAAATAAATAGCATACGTTTTAACAAAATGTCATCCACACTTTTGATGGTGAGGCAAAAAATTTTCTTGTTTAATTAACAATATTTTTAAGGTTTAAGTAAGGATTAAGTAAAAAGGATGTAATTTCAAAAATCTATGCTTGTATATAGGAGCTTAATAGAAAAACAATGCTTTATACTTAGTATTTTCTTTAGTAGGTATTTTTTTGTAAAATAGAATAATCAATAATATATAGTCGAGGTGTAAGGTTTTGATGTATTTTGGAATTATTCCACTTATCCTATTTTTTATTTTTCTGTATTCTTATTTGAAAGATCCCAGAAAGATAATAAATGGCTTTTTATTTAATATTTTCTTCTGTTCATTTCTTTTATTTTGTACGATTGCTTCTTTAGCATCTGAAAACAATAATATAAAGCTTTTAGTTATTATTCCTTTAATAGCACTGTTTTTCATTATACCTTTTGGAATTGTAGCTTTAATGTTCGGCCTATTTCTTAATGCAAGAATTTTAATGAAAAGAGAAGGAAGACGCTTAGCAAACTCCTTAACTTTAATTGCAGCTATCATTATTTTATTATTAATAGTCATGCCTATTATTAGCCCATCCAGTTTGTTATCAAATATATTTCAACCTATTTTTGGTGGCGTATCGCTTATAATTTTTTATTTCTTAATTCATTTATCTAACTTTCTAACTGCATATTTCCTCTATCAGTTTAATAAACCAAAGTATAACCAAGATTTTATCATCGTGCTAGGCAGTGGTTTAATTAACGATAAAGTACCACCACTTCTTGCAAGTAGAATTAATAAAGCCATTGATTTTTATCACAAACAAGCAGCGGTTACCACACCACCAACAATTATTTTCTCAGGAGGACAAGGTTCCGATGAAAATCTGCCTGAAGCGGAAGCGATGCAAAAATACGCTGTTGAAAAAGGAATTCCTATTGAGCATACAGTGCAAGAAAATCGTTCTGTAAACACCTATCAAAATATGTTATTTTCGAAACGAATGATGGATACTTTAAAACCAGGTGATACACATAACAGCATCTTTACAACGAATAATTTCCATCTTTTCCGAGCTGGTCTATACGCTAGACAAGCTGGTCTGAATAGCCAAGGTATCGGCTCAAAAACAGCTTTTTATTATTGGCCCAATGCAATGGTTCGTGAATATGTTGCAATTGTTGTAATGGGGCGTAAAAGACATATGAAAGTTGCTGGGGTAATTCTCGGAATCTCTCTATTCCTTTCTTTAATTGGCTTTTTATTCTTTTAGTTATGTGTAAAAAAATATTTCAACAAAAGGGTACTGAATCTTAACTATTCTTGTATCCTTTTTTTAATCGTTGACAATAAGCTTTTCCCCCTGTAGCCACAAACTGGACATGAAACAATCCGTTCGTTCATGACACCTGTTTTAAATGCGAAGGCAAAACTTAATTTTGATAATTTAAAGCGGTTCTGCAAATCTGACAACAAAATGAGTTGTTTTCGTATAACTACCGACATACTTATAAATAAAAATCAAAGCTTAAGTCCAAAAATTACTTGATTCATTTTTTGATTCTCTCTTTCATAGGAATATATTTTATGTAAGCAAGACCATGCTCTACTAATTCTCTTTCAAGTCAGGGCTCATTAAATACGTACTTCTTGCCATTAAAATATTTTTTTTACATATAATTCGTAAACGATACTGCTATATATGTTCATATTTTTTTTATTCATTATAAATTTCTCATAAAACAGACATTGAAAAAATGTGGTGTTTAACCAAATTTATTGATGGAGGGATAGTGAATGCACCTACAAAAAAAATCATCATGGTTACTTGCATTATTAACTCTAGTAGCGGTTATTTCAGTGTATTATTTGATGGATTCAACAAAACAATCAAAAGAGGAGATTACCTTGACAGAAGATGCAGATCAAAAAGCAACAATACAGAATGTGACAAAGGAAGTATCTTCTCCGAGCCCTTTATTTGAAGAAACGCGCCTACAAGTTAGTAACGAAAGAAACCAACTTCGGCAAAAGTTAACACAAAAAATCACGTCAGATGAGTATTTTGCTGAAGAAAAAAATAAGGCCTCTATTGAAATTGATACTCTCCTTAAAGAAGAATCTACAGAAGCAATACTAGAAACGCAAATTAAATCATTAGGCTTTACCGATGCTTTAGTACGAATAGAAGGAGAAGACGTTTCCGTAACAGTGATAGCGAAGGAATTATCAAAATTTCAAGCAAATGAAATTATCTATCTGGTAAAAAAAGAATGCGAAGATGCAAATGTACAAGTTAAATTCGGTGCAAACAATTATTAAATTATAGAGATCATTTACGTTCAACTAAATTTCCAATGCAACCACGCCTTTGCTAAAATATATCCATTTAAAGACATAAATCTGAATCAAAATTACTTGAGTACCACCCTTTCTATTCGACAAATCTTTAGTTATCAATGGTTTGTCGGATTATTTTTACCATATTTTATTTTTCTTTATCTCCTAATATGTCATGATTATTCGCTGAACACGGTGGCATTTTTTTACAATTCTCTACGATATAATTTCCAATAAAACTATCTAAAAATCTTTAATAAATGTATTTAGTATAAACACTAAAACTCCTAATACAACACAAATATTTACAATAACTATACCAATTTTATTATCATCTTTATCTTCCTTATGCTGTTGTTTTGTCTTTCTATATAAACCTTGAACCTTTTTTTGCATTTGGATTTTATCTTTTTTATTTTGGCTCAATCATTTCTCCTCCATTTCCAATCACTAATTTTCCAAATCCAAACAAATGTATTCCTTATAAAGAAAAATAACTTGGTGTTCATGATTAATTGCGTTTCAGAAAATAACTTGTTTGTGGATAAATAAAACTGCTCGATTGTTATAATAATACATCATATAACATTTATTTGGATGACTTTTTCCAATTATCATTCCAGTTGCCCATTTCTTTATCTCCGAACAATGTATCCTCTTACACGCAACAGCTTTATTAACATCTATGGAAGGTTTATCTTAAACAAAAAAGCCAATCTTCCTTTTAAAGAAAATCAGCTATAACTAATTCTAATTGTATGGTTAATATATTGTTAATTTTTTTACAGGTACCCATGATTTTGTTCAAATTCTTCTCTTGTCATTCCATAGCAAACGCCATCATAATAAGCACCTTTTGTGAAAATGATTTTTCTTAGTTGCCCTTCTTTCATGAAACCTAATTTTTCATGTAGGCGCATGGATGGTTCATTGAATGAGTAAACTGTTGTATTTACTTTTTGATATGCGCGTTCTGAAAAGAAGAAGCGAAGAACCATTAGAATCATTTCTTTTGCATACCCTTTACCTCTATAAGGCTCAAATACAGCTAAATAGTAATCAAAGATACCATTTTTCAAATCACAATCAAATGTTTCAATCATCCCAACAATATTATTGTCTTTATCTACTGCAATAAAACGGAATTCATCATCTTCTTCAGATAATTGTTCTTCTACCCATTCTGTCATTTTATCAGCTGAGCGAGGAAAATGAATCGAATCCATATTTCGTAGAATTTCATCATCTAAAAATTCAAATATAACGATATCTTCTGGTTGTATCGCTCGTAGTGTAAGATTTTGTCCTGTCCAATAACTAACTGTCATTTTTCATCCTCCAGTGCATTCAAAATAGCAATAATAATAAAAATTGGTTATATGACCCAATATTATTTAAAACGTTTTAAGTATAGTAAAGTTTCTGTTAAATTTATCTTTTTTGCTATTTCTTAATAATTGGTTTCCTGATCTTTTACAGAAGATCATCCATTTTATTTGACATTTCATATTGGTTTTCATTGTGGAGTTCGAGTAGGAGAATTATGCGGACTTGAATGGAAGCATATTAATTTTGATGAAATGACAGAGGAAATTGAACAGCAATTAGTTAATAAAAGAATTACAGTTGAAAACGAAAAGGATTATTATAAATGGGGTGTAGGTTCGCCTAAATCTAAATCTGGATATCGAACTATTCCAGTCGGTAGATCCTTAATGGAAATATTAAAAAAAGCGAAAAAGAAACAACTTGAAAATCGATTAAAATATGGTGAATTTTATCTTCAAGATCCTGATCATGAATTTGTTTGCAAAAAAGAAAACGGTGAACATTACTCACCTGCTGTTATAAAGTATCAAACAATAGAGTTGATTACAAAAAAACTTGGTATCAAATTTAATTACCACTATCTAAGGCATACCTATGCAACTATGTTAATCGAAAGTGGACAACCAATAATAACAGTTCAAAAAAGATTAGGACACAGCAGATCAGCAATTACTGAAGACCGCTATGTCCATTTAATTCAAAAGATGGCAAGGGATGCTGCCGATATTTTTGATTCCATCGCAAGAGATTTATAAATTGCTGGCACAATTTAATAACGGTGGCAAATCGATGGCATCCTCCATCCAAAGTATATAAAATTTTTTATTTATAACCCATATAAACGTTGGTATATCAACGTTACTTCGAATCATCCATCTTCAGAACAGCCATGAACGCTTCTTGCGGAACCTCGACTGAACCTACTTGTTTCATACGTTTTTTACCTTCTTTTTGTTTATCAAGAAGTTTTCGTTTACGGGAAATATCCCCACCGTAACATTTCGCTAATACGTTTTTACGCATGGCTTTAATTGTTGAACGAGCCACAATTTTTTGACCAACTGCTGCTTGAATTGGCACTTCAAATTGTTGACGTGGGATTAATTCTTTCAATTTCTCTACGATGACTTTACCACGCTCGTACGCAAAGTCACGGTGTACGATAAAGCTTAGTGCATCGACTTGCTCACCATTTAATAAGATATCCATCTTCACTAGTTTTGAAGTCTGGTAACCAATGAGTTCGTAGTCAAATGATGCATAGCCCTTCGTATTTGACTTTAAATAATCAAAGAAATCATAAACGATTTCTGATAACGGCATTTCATAAACAATGCTGACACGTGTCGTATCAATATAATCCATCGTCATAAAATTACCGCGCTTTAATTGACAAAGCTCCATAACAGCTCCTACATAATCGTTTGGTACCATAATTGTAGCTTTTACATACGGTTCTTCCACTCGATCAATTTTTTGAGGATCCGGCATAAATGATGGGTTATCAACCTTAACTGTAGATCCATCCGTCATTTGAACATTGTAAATTACAGAAGGTGCTGTTGTGATTAAATCAATGTTAAATTCGCGCTCGATACGCTCTTGAATAATTTCCATATGTAGAAGCCCTAAGAAGCCACAACGGAAACCGAAACCAAGAGCTTGTGATGTCTCTGGTTCATATTGTAGTGCAGAGTCATTGAGCTCTAGCTTTTCTAACGCTTCACGTAAGTCATTATATTTTGCTGTATCGATTGGGTATAGTCCACAATAAACCATTGGATTTAAACGGCGATAACCTGCTAATGGCTCAGCCGCAGGGCGATTAGCAAATGTAACTGTATCCCCCACACGAGTATCACCTACATTTTTAATAGATGCTGTTAAATAGCCTACGTCACCTACTGTTAGTTCAGCCTGTGGTACAACTTTTGGTGTGTGTACCCCTACTTCGATAACTTCAAATTCTGCTCCAGTAGCCATCATACGAATTTTATCGCCCGGTTTTACTGTACCATTGACAACTCGAATGGAAATAATAACACCTTTATAAGCATCATAAATAGAATCAAAAATAAGGGCTTGTAGCGGTGCTTCTGGATCACCAGTTGGTGCAGGTACCTTCTCTACAATTTGCTCTAAAATATCTTCAATTCCGATGCCAGCCTTGGCAGAAGCTAGTACCGCTTCAGAAGCATCTAACCCGATTACATCTTCAACTTCTTGACGTACGCGTTCTGGGTCTGCAGCTGGTAGATCGATTTTATTGATAACTGGTAAAATTTCTAGGTCATTATCAAGGGCTAAATAAACATTTGCTAGTGTTTGTGCTTCAATACCTTGTGCTGCATCGACAACTAAAATTGCGCCCTCACAAGCAGCTAAACTACGTGATACTTCATATGTGAAATCGACGTGTCCTGGTGTGTCGATTAAATGGAATGTATACACTTCGCCATCTTTCGCTTCATACTTTAATTGAACTGCATTTAATTTAATCGTAATGCCTCGCTCACGCTCTAAATCCATTGAGTCGAGGAGCTGTGCTTTCATTTCACGGGAAGTTAATGATTTCGTTTGCTCTAAAATACGGTCAGCAAGCGTAGATTTCCCGTGGTCAATATGTGCAATAATTGAGAAATTTCGTATATTCTCTTGTCTTTTTAAACGTGCTTCTCGGTTCATCTTTTCCACTCCTAATTAAACTATAATGAATTATACTATGAACCTTATACAAACCACAACAATAGAACGGCATAAATGCTGTTAAATCAATGGTTATTCTAAATAGTGTGCCGTTCCTCTGCGAATCAGTGTGAAAAACGATAAAGAGTTGCTAAGAGATATTTCCTATACCTTTCATAAAAAAATAGTCAGCTACACCCAGGAATGGTGCACGCTGACTATTTTTTTACTAAAATCATTTATGCCTCAGCATAGTTGCGTCCAGAGGCTTTAGCCAAGCAAATGTTTTTGCGCGAAAGCGTAGCGTCAGCAACGTGTATTGTCTGTACTTGTCGCAACTAATTCGATACCAAAACACTTATATCTATCGTTTCACTTTCGTTACAAAAACACCCTACTGAAAGAAGTTAAATATTTATTGTTTGTTGAATAAGATTTGTTAACGTATTAACACCTTTTTGTTCTAAATGTACGCCGTCTGGAGCAAAAAATTCTGGATGGTTGATAGCAACCGAATGCCAGTCAATCAATGTAATATTATCATGCTCTTGAGCTTTTTGTTGTAATGAATAATTTACTTTACTTTCCCAAGAACGCGGTACCCGAGTATTCACTAAATAAATATTGGCATTGGAGAAAGCTTCAAGAAGTGCGTCAATCTGATCGTTCGAGAAGAAACCATTTGTGCCAAGTTGAATAATAACTGCTTTATCTGGTTGATTAAAACTAGCATAATTTGGTGCCAGCTTAACAGCTTGTGAAACTTGGCGACCAATTTTTGCATCAATTGTAATATTAGGATAGATATTATGTAAGCTTGTAGCAATATCTATCATTAAAGAATCTCCAATAGCTAATACATTATTGGATTCATCTTTAGAAATAGCAGTTGTATCATTTTCTCCCTGCTTAGGCTCTTCTTTGTCTGGTTGAGGGTTAGTTTCAGATTCTGCATTTTCAACATTCGATGAATCGGTTTCTGATGTTTCTTTTTTCGTTACGATATCATCTTGCTTAGCAGCTGATTCTGCACCATTAATTTTAACTTCTGTTACATGGGACTCTTTTGATTCCGTTTGTTCTTTTCCTACGACACCTGTCATTCCAGTCAAAAATACTAAAAGGAATAGAGGAATGAGCACCGTTGAAATTTTTCTAGTTACCGAAAAGCTTCCCCATTTATTTTTATTAAATTTAACATACTGTCGATAATAAGAGCGGAATCCTTCCTTGCGTATAGGCATTTCGATAAAACGATACGATAATTCAGCAATAATCAAAATAAGAACTAGCTGTAAAGCAACTCGCCAGTACGCAGGATTACCTATTTCGTGGACTGGCGTACCTAATACCATAATCGGATAATGCCATAGATAGATTCCATACGATCTTGAACCAATCCAACGTAGAGGCTTCAAAGAAAGGATTTTTCCTAAAATGCTAATTGGATGACATACACACGCTATTAATATAGCTGCATTTAAACAAAATAGGAACATGCCTCCTCTATATAAGAAAGTTTGATATTCATCTACAAAAATAATACTTAAAATAAAAATACTAAAAGCAACCAAACTTATAGCATTTAGTTTATTGACATTGTCAGTAGATAGTTTTTGTGAAGATAGTCTTTTCATCGGCCAAACGAGAGCCAGCCAACAACCTATAAGCAATTCAAAGGAACGCGTATCTGTCCCGTAATATACACGACTCGGATCAGCTCCTGGCTCATACATTATGCCCATTAACGTAGCTGAACATAATGCACCGATAAAAATGAAGATGGCTAATTTACTCTGTTTTTTAACAATAAAAAGCCCTAGCATTAATAGAATTGGCCAAATAAGATAAAATTGTTCCTCAATGGCTAAAGACCATAAATTTTTTAAAGGTGAAGGAGATCCAAAACTATCAAAATAAGAGAGTTTATGAAAAATGAACCACCAATTACTTGAATAAAAAATGGAGGCTATTGCATCTCCACGCAATGTATTAAGAAGTTCCTTATGAAATAAGGTAGCCCAAGCGAATGAAGTAATAATCATTACGTACGCAGCAGGTAGGAGGCGTCGAAATCTACCGACCCAAAATTTCCCTAAACTTACTGTTAACTGATTTCCTTTTAAAGGTAAAATAGTAGAGGTTATTAAGTAACCTGATAAAACAAAAAAGATATCAACTCCTAGGAACCCACCTTTGGCCCATCCGAAGTTAAAATGATAAGCTATAACAGCTAATACTGCTAAAGCTCGAATCCCATCTAATCCAGGGATATAACGATGATTGACTACCTTGCCTGACATAATATTCCTTCCTCTTCTTCTAATAATCCATCAAAATTTTCGATATTTTTTATAGTGTAAATAGTATAAAGCCAAAAATCGTCCCCTTTTAATTAATGATTCAGTGCATTCACTTATATAAATGACGGATGAGTATTTATAAAAGTTTAGAGAAAATGATATCTTAGAAAATTTTTTTATTTTTTCACATCATATGTATAGTTGTCCTTCATTCTTTAGAAATTAAGGTAATTCTTTATTTTAGCCATCAAAAAAGCATCTCCAAAATGGTAGATGCTTTAAAAGCGTTTCTCGCCTATTACATATGCCACTACAAAACTATTACAACTCATAGTCAAATCTTTATGTGCCGCCTCGAAAATTATAAGACAAGAAATGAATAAATAAAAGGGCTTAACAATTATTTTTTCTAAATATAATTCCTGGTATTTTCGCTAAAAAGCCATCCAATTTCCATAATTTCTTCTAAGTGCAATGTCTCAACAAATAATTAGCCAAAAAGGAGACTTTAAATAGAGTCCCGTTTTTTGCCAATTTCAATATTAAAAATATAGTAATCTAAAAATTATTTAATCTTGTTTTTCTGTAATGAAGGATTTTGCTATGGCTTTTCCTATTACAGCAATTGTACGATTCAATTCTGCTTCTGTATTGTCAATTCCACCCAGTTCAATTAGTATCATTTCTTTTGTTATATCTTGATTATAACGTCCATCTACATTGTCACCACTTTTTGAGATAACACCCCTAGAAATCTTCGGAACAATTTCATTCATAGCAGCAGATAGACTTTCTGCATAAGCAGTATTCCATCTATAATTCTTATGCTCTGCACCAATGACAATTGCAATCCGTGCATATGATTCGTTGTTATGTGTTAACGTTGTCGCATCTCTTTTGGCAGAATCACGATGCAAATCAATAACTAAATCATAGGATTGCTCTTGTAAACGTTTTGCTAAATAAGGACGTACAAAGTTGTAAGATTCCGGAAAACTTTTCCCTTTAAGTTTTAGTTCCTTGCTAACATCAACACCTAAAACGTCCGTTTGTATACCGTTCATGCTAAAATGCTTAGAAATAGTATCTTTTAAATTATAAATATTTGTTTTTTCATCATAATAGGCCGCTTTCCCGCTAACAGCTTTCACCATTGGTTGATATGATTCATATGAATGCGTAAATAATAACAATACTTTAAATGGATCTTTTGTTTGTTCTTTTGTTTGCTCTTTTGTTTGCTCTTTTGTTTGCTCTTTTGTTTGCTCTTTTGTTTGTTCTTTTGTTTGCTCTTTTGTCTGCTCAAGTGCACTTTGTCCATCTAAATTAGTAGCGGCAAACACGACTTGTTTATCCTCTGGTTCTTTAATCGGAGTCGATGCTTGCTTGTTGAACGGAAGTTGCCCAGCAATGACAGGTAATACGAAGAAGAACAATAATAAACCAAATGACCACTGTAGTTTTTTTAGCAAAGTCACACCCTCCTCCCCTTATCGTATGGAGGGGATGTGCCTTTTAGAACGAAAAAAATTATAGGTTATTTGCCCATTTCATAAGCATAGATGACACAAGTTTTGCATACTTATCTATCCAATAATCGGCTTCCTTGGGCGTGACCATCAGCTGTGTATGCGAGCCCGCGAAAGTCTCTGCAAACAATTGCTGACGCTCTTCTTTAGACCACGTAGCCCACTCACCAAAAATCGGCTTCACTAAAGACATATCTAGTTCTTTATTTGTATCTGGTTGCCAAGACGACAATGACAATTTTGATGAAGGTTTACTCCGCTCTGCCACTCGTGCAGCTATAGAACGTAGCATTAGCTCTACAGCGTCTGCAATTAATACAGGTGCGTCAACTACTGTTGGGATACCAATTGCGGTAACAGGAATGCCAAGCATCTCATATGAGATTTCCTTACGTTGATTTCCTACGCCAGAACCAGGGTGTATCCCTGTATCCGTTAATTGAATAGTTTTACATAAGCGATCACTAGCTCTTGTTGCAAGTGCGTCTACAACAATAATTAATTTGGGCTGTAGACGCTCTGCCAACGCCGCTACAAATTCACCAGTTTCATAACCTGTTTGCCCCGTTACACCAGGCGCATACATGACAAATTTTTCATTAATTACATCTAGACTATGCAAATGATCAATAAGATATGGTCCTATAGCATCTGGTGTAATTGTACGATTACCTAAACCAATAATTAAAATTTTGTCATCTTCTTTCCATGACATGGATTCATGCATTTTTTTAAAATTCACAAGCAATTCTTTCTCAAGCTGCTCAAATCCATCCTGATCATCAAGCGTCAAAGTAGGAACAGACAGTGTAATGTACTGCCCTTTCTTTTTCCCAATTTGCTTCTCACCCTCTGCATTAACGAGCACATCAGTGATTTTTACCCGACCAGCACTAATATCTTCAATTTGAATACCACTCGAATCTTCAAGCGTTTCTTTTTGCTCTTTCGTTTGATGTAAAACAACCTCTTCAGACTCATCAATTAAATCCGTACGTTGCCAATTTAAATTTTGCATACAGTTCACCTCAACTGTAGTTTGTTCAAACTGTCAAGTAAATATTCTTTGCATTTATCTATTGCAATTTGGCCTAGCGTTTGTTAAAATGATTTTTGTTGTATTGACACAAGAAATCAATGAGAAGATATCATCTCGTACCTAATTTAGGAGGTGAAAGATATGCCAAACATTAAATCTGCGATTAAACGCGTAAAAGTTAACGAAAAAGCTAACGCTGCTAACTCTCAAGCTAAATCTGCAATGCGTACTACAGTGAAAAAAGCTGAAAACGCTGTTGCTGCTAAAGCTGAAAACGCACAAGAACTTTTACAAGCAGCTTACAAATCTTTAGATAAAGCAGCTTCAAAAGGACTTATCCACAAAAACGCGGCGGCTCGTAAAAAGTCTCGCCTTTCTAAAAAAGCGTAATTGTTATAAAGGATCAGTATACTCTATTAAGAGTAGCTGATCTTTTTAATTTATTAGAAAATCAATTATCTCTGTTGCAATGCGCTATCACTTCGTTTTCCCATTGCATTTACTATAAAGAGCTGCCCCCTATTGCTTCGGACAGCTCATCAATAGATATTTCTTACTAAACAATCGCTATATCCTTAAAGTTGACGCAGCAAAAAGAGTTCTAAATAACGTTCACGATTGCCTCCAGTTGATTTCAGCTGTAAATCGACCTCTGCTAACTGATATAAAGCCTTCAATAAGCTTTCCTCTGATGGACGATTACGCTGCTCAACCATCAACTTGACACGATAAGGATGTATTTTTAAATTTTTTGCAATTTGCTGTGGATGATAGCCCTTTTTTAATAAATAAAATACATTGGACATCGTACGTACATTTGATGCAAGTAATCCAACAAGCATGATAGGCTCTTGCTTTTGACGTAGTAAATCGTGATAAATAGACAATGCCCCTACAGAATCGTTCGCAAAGTAAGCATTTAACATTTTAAAGGCATCCTGCTCTAACGTTTTTGCCACTAAATCCTCGACTAACGTAGTAGTAATTTCACCACCATCTCCTATATAAAGAGTTAGCTTCTCTATTTCCATTTGCAACTGTAGCATATTGGGTCCAACCATTGCGACAAGCTGCTCAATCGCATTTTGTGTTATGCTGTTACCCTCTGTTTTGACTTTACTTTGTATCCACACTGCCAAGTCCTGCTCCTTTGGTGTTTCAGCTTGGACTAATAACGCATGCTCCTTCATCATCTTTGTCACTTTTTTACGTTCATCCAATTTCTCATAAGGTGCGATAAAAACTGTTACTGAAAAATCGGAAGGGTTAGCAAGCCATGATTCTAAGCGCTTTATATCATGGTCAATTTTTTCTTTTCCCTTTTCGGTTGCCTTTAAAAAAGATGCATTCTTAGCAATGATAAGCTTTCGTTCAGAGAAAAAAGGAATTGTATCTGCTTCATCTATAACGACATCCACAGGCATTTCTTCCAAATCAAATGTTGACATCTCTATCTCTTCTTCTGGCCCTATCGCTTCTTTTAACCGTTTAACTGTTTCGTCTATAAAATAGCTTTCCTCACCAACTAGTAAATAAACCGGTGAGAGCTCTCCTTTTTTGATATTATTCCAAACCGTTGAAATCATAATTTTCCCTCCATGTAGCAATACTACTAGTATACATGATTTATATTCCTTTGTGACTTTGACCGAATTGTGTCGATTCTTTGCCATATGGCAAATTCTCCTTTTCGATATAGCTTTTATGAAATTGATGTCTTATAATAAATAACAGAATTGGAGGGATAACAATGAATCCATTTGAAGGAAAAAACATACAATGTCGCCGTAACGATGCAACTGATTCAGGAGTTGGCTTCGGTGTATCATTCGGAATGTTTTCACTTATGTTTATTATCGCAATTATAGTAGAAGTAGCATCTAGATAATTATGTACGAGGAAAAAGACCTTGCTCATTGGACAAGGTCTTTTTCCATTTGCACAGACCAACTATCTTCACGAATTCTTACTTCGATCGTCCCATCTACTCCTGTTGTTAAAGTAGCTAAATTTCGACTTGTAAAACGCTCCACAACCTCATCATGCGGATGACGATAGCGATTATTGAGCCCAGCGCTGAAAATGGTTAATTCAGGCCGTAACAGCTCCACAAACGGCTCAATACTTGATGTTTTACTGCCATGGTGCCCAGCCTTCAACAATGTCAAATCCGCTAATTGCTTGTTGTAAAGTTTTATAAGCTCCTGTTCACCATGCTCCTCTAAGTCACCTGTTAGCAACGCTCGAAATGAACCCTGATGCATATATAAAACAATTGAATCATCATTCCCCTCGTACAGGGTGTCACGGGGCCATAAATAATGAAAATTAGTTTTTCCTATGCGCCACGCATTTCCCTGCATTTTTTCTTTCACTGGGACTTTTTTCTTTTTGGCTTCCATCAGTAAATCTCGCATTACAGGCTTATCCATTGAACCCGGAGTGAGATGAATTTCATGCATATTAATCTCTTGCAAAATCTCTTCAGCTCCCTCCACGTGATCGGCATCCGCATGAGTGACGATAAAAATATCAATATCTCGTATCCCTTTTCCTTTCAAAAACGGTACAACAACCTGTCTCCCAACTTCATACTGGCTCTCTGAAGTCTTCCATATTTCCTGCTCAAAGCGTAGTAAGCCTCCTGAATCAATGACATATACAGCCCTTCTAAACGGTAATTCAATAACTGTACAATCTCCCTGACCAACGTTTAAAAATGTAAGCTTTGTTTCCTTAAACATCATCGGAGATAAATGAATACACAATGCAGGAATGAAAATCACAACTGCAAACCTACTATAATGCTTTATCTCGATAAAATAGAAGCCTGCTAATACACTTATCAAAGCCACGCCAATAAGCCATATAGCGGGCTTCCCTGGCGACCACAGCTGAAACGGTAATTCCTGAAAATATAAAATAAACTTTGTAAGCCACATACGGAGCGGCTCATACCCGACAAACAAAGCTTTAGCTACTGGCATTGAAATAATCGTTACAACAAACATGACAATATTCATAGGTAAAATAACAAAGGAAAACAGTGGTACGAAAATAATATTTGCTAAAAATGATGAGATAGAAATTTCATAAAAATGATGGAGTAATAATGGATAAACAAGAAGCTGGCACACAAATGTAATGAGAAATGAACGGATTAGCCAGTTGGTGGATAGTCTTAAAATGACGCCAGAATAGACAAGACTAACCGTTGCTAAATAGGATAATTGAAAACCAATCTGATAAATAACACCTGGCTCAAGTAGAACAAAGCAAATAAAGCTAGTTGCTAGAGCATCATCCATAGATATTTGCCACCTAGCGTAGCGCATCAACATGATTAATTCTACGACAGACACAGCGCGCCATACGGAAGGAGCACCACCTGCTATCACCCCGTATATAGGTAAGATGATGAGTAGAACTAAGGATGCCATTTCCTTCCGTACACCTATACGTAGAAGACCTTCAAAAAACAACCATGAGACTAGTGCCACATGTAGACCAGAGATAGCAAATAGATGGGTGATACCCAGCTTTTGATAGGCTCTTTGAAGCTCCTGATCGACTTGATCCTGTAGTCCTATTAGAAGTGCTTGCGCCTCTGCAACTAGTGACTCCGGAAATGTAGTTTCTATATGTTTTTTCATATAGTGTCTCTGCTTAGCAAGAAATGAACGAATAGTTTTTTTCTCTTCTTTAAAGGTCCAGCTTGAAACTTCAAATATTCCCCTAGCACCTTTACTTATCAAATATTTTTCCATAGAAAACGCATACGCATGTGCCGGTGGAAGAGGGGCTATAAGTTCTCCTTGAACTAGAAAGGTCCAGCCTGTCAATGAAGTAGTTTCATAAAAGCTTTTCTCTTGTTCTGACGAAAAAGTATAGACGACATACAGTTTCTCACCTGTTTCAGTTTTTACAAAGCCTCTGAGCTTTTGACCATTTATTTTATATTCACTTGACCAAGTTATTTGGAATGTTGACGGTAGAGGGGAAGATTCCGTCAGTTGAAATGTAACGATGAAGAAATAGGAAAGAAATCCAATGACTATAACAAGGGCTGAAATTAAACGGGTTTCACCTTTCAATTTAAGCCATAACGCGAAAAGCAGAAGAATAGCGAGTAGCCAAGCTGTCTTGTGTGCCGCTATTGACGCTACAAGTACAGCTAGTGCCACGTAAACCCATTTATGCTTTAAAGCTTTTTGCCAAATAATGCACTCACCTTCTGTTCATATGGGAGCAATTTTTCTGCAGGCATACCACTCTCACGAAGCTCGTTTAACATGTCTAAATACAAGGCTAATTTTTCGTCGCTTAAAAAGTCGATTTTACGTTCATCAAACGGAACGTGTACAACCTCTACACCTGCTTTTTCAAATAACTCTTGAGCATAAGGGTTATTTTTATAATCGGTAGCGTAATAGACGCGTTCAATACCTGCTTGAATAATAGATTTCGTACATGGTAGACATGGGAAATGTGTAACATATAAGTCTGCACCTTTCGTTGGCGTACCATATTTAGCACATTGTAACAGTGCATTCATCTCAGCATGGACTGTACGCACACAATGGTTATCAACAACGTAGCAACCTTTTTCAATACAATGTTCATCACCTGTAATTGAACCGTTATAGCCACCTGCAATAATTCTCTTATCTCTAACGACAGTTGCTCCTACTGCAAGTCTTGTGCATGTACTACGTAATGCGAGTAAATGGCTTTGCGCCATGAAAAATTGATCCCAAGTAATTCGCTCCATATGACTACCTCCATAAATTTACATTGTTCGTTCATTGCAATAGTTTTTTATTCTATAGTTTAGCCCTTTTTGAAAAGAATCGTCAATATCTCAAAACTCACTTCCATTATTTAACTGTAATGAAATCCTTCAGCTTCTCAAACGTTCTTTCGCCAATACCACTCACCTTTTTTAAATCCTCAATTGTTTTAAAGCCACCATTCTCCTCACGATACGAAATAATGCTTTGAGCCTTTGATGGACCAATACCCGATAATGTCGTTAGTGCTGCTTCATCTGCTTTATTTAAATTGACCTTTTGATCTTTCATACCATTGTTACTTTGTGATGTTCCGCTAGTAGGCATCGTCAAGATATTAGTGGTAATTTCGTCAGGCTTTTCACCCTTTATAGGAATGTAAATAACCATCTCATCCTCGACTTTTTGCGCATGATTAATGAGCTGCGTATCAGCATCCTGCGTATAGCCACCTGCAAGCTTTACCGCATCCATAATACGCTGGTCAGTCTGTAGCTCATAGACACCTGGATACATAACAGCACCCTTTATATCAACAAATACCTGCTGTATGACCGCTTCATCAACAGATTCTTTTATTTCATATTTTTCAATAGGTTGGATTGTTTCGATGAGCTCTTCTTGGGGAGGTGAAGAGTCAGAACTCGAAAAAAAGAAGTAACTAAGTCCACTGATTGCAAGTATGCCGGGGATCAACATACTTTTTTTGTACTTTTGCCAAAAAGATTGGATCATCTATAACATCCTTTCCATTGCAAAAGGTAATCATATGGAGTCTATTTCATCTTACAATATCATTCATGCGTTGAAAAGATAAATTATTTAAAGCAAGTGCTAAGACTAAAAAGATGGCCCATACCCTTTGCTAATTATGGAACCCATAAGCTTATGTAAGATTATATATTCTTTGAATAATAAAAGCCCATCAGCATAACGGAAATCAGCCTAGTCACTTCAATAATTCAATCCATCACTTTTATTTCTTCCGATCAATGTGAAAAGAACAACAGTGCTTATTAGTGCAGCGTGGCTCTTTGCCCCTTTCAATTTGGTAGTAAGAAACAGAAACACTTTTTTGGAAAAAATCGTCATTGATTTTAGTTAGGAGGATTCATTTGAAGAATAAAATATTTTTAGTCATAAATTCAATTATGCTATTGATATTAGTTGGTTGTGCAGGTTTAGCAGACTACACAATCCCACTACCAAATGGATATCGAATCGATCGTTTATCTGCACATCAAATCGGCATATATGGAGAAGAACCAGTAGTAGAGCAAGGAGAGGTACAGGATAATGTAATTAATTATAACTATGTGCCTCCGAAAGTAGCAGATATTTGGTGGAATGACAATTATATTATTGCCAAACAAGTGACTCTCCAAAGTATAAATGGTGGTGTAGCTGAGCCAAATGAAGAGCAGTTTGCATTTTGGATCGTTGATATGCATGCTCATACCGTTTATGGACCACTTAACGAAGAAGCTCTTATCCAACAAAAGAAACTTTTTAATCTGTCTGAAGAAGTGATATTAATTCCGATTGAAGATTTGAGTGATCTTCGACAATAAAAAGTAAAAACAGCTTACTGGTTAGTTACCAGCAAGCTGTTTTACTATTTCACCGCACGGATAAAAATACGTTCACTTTCATATTCAGGGCCTTCATCTGTAAAATCTGCTGTTACTTCTACATGTTTAAAGCCAATTTCCTGAAGCCATGTCATATATTGCTCAATCGAGAATGTGCGTTGGTTGTGCTCCTCGTCAAAGCGTTCATACAGATTACTCTCAGCATCACGCACATAAAACGTCATTTGGTGGACAACGGAATATTCAAAATCGCCAGGCTCCGTATGCCATACATAGCTAATATCACCATCATCATACGTAAACGGTCCGTCTAAAAATATATCATTCATTTTAAATAACGAATGTACGTCAAAAAACAGCTGGCCTCCATCTCGTAAAGCACCATAAATACGTTCTAATGTTGAATAAACTGCTTTTTCTTCCACTACATAATTCAGCGAATCAATAGCAATCGTTACAACATCAAGCGCCTCAAAGCCCTCTAATTCATCCATCGACATACAATAGAGAGGTACATGCAATCCTGCATCAGAAAAGCGCTCTGCGGCAATTGAGAGCATATTTTCAGATAAGTCAATTCCACTCACCTTGTAACCTGCCTGCGCAAACAGCATGCCAAGCACACCTGTCCCACAGCCTATATCTAAAAGATTTGGAAATTGACTGCTCGGTGCATGCTGCAAAACCCATTTCACATAAAGATTGTAAGGAATATCGGTTTGCAGTTCATCATACACGTGTGCAAATCGTTCGTAACTACTCACACTTAAGCCTCTGGCACGTCTAGTTGAGGAGCATCGCCCCATAGTCGCTCTAAGTTATAATAAGCGCGTTCATCTTTATGGAATACATGCGCTACAACATCTCCAAGATCGACAAGAACCCAGCGTGCTGCATCAAAGCCTTCTACACGGCGAATTTCATAGCCCTCTTTTTCTGCAATCTCTTGTAATTCACGTGCGATTGCTTGCACTTGGCGATCTGAATTACCATGAGCAATAATAAAGTAATCTGCTAAAAGTGAAATTCCTTGCATATTTAAAACGACAATATCCTCACCATGTTTGTCGTCAATCGCTTTGTAAGCTGCTTGTAATAAAGTTGAAGTCATCCTTCACTGTCCTCTCTTTTCATCATATCGTTGTAACATTCTATTGATAATGGATAAATTGGTTGTTTGGTATCAATTAAAAACGCCAATGTATGGCGCACACAAGCACTCATCGCTTTATCCAAATTTTTCTTTGCTTTTTTTCGCAGACGATCTACACCATCAAATTTACGATTGGGTTCAATCATATCTGCAACAAAAATAATTTTTTCTAAACGGCTCATTCCTACGCGTCCTGTTGTATGAAAACGAATAGCATTTAACATATTCTCATCTGTAATGCCAAATTCGCTTTCTGCAATATAAGCACCTACTGGGCCATGCAGCAATTCACTACCCCAGCCAATAAGGCGAACATCTAATGTTTTATCACGGACGATTTGCTCCATCCATTCAATATCAGCATATTTCGCAATATCGTGAAGTATAGCTGCTGTCTCAGCTTTTTTTTCATCCTCGCCATATAATTTCGCTAGCTCAATGGCCGTTTCCATTACACCTATGGTATGAATAAAGCGCTTTTCAGGCATGCGTGGCTTAATCGCCGCTAAGTACTGTTCGCGTTCCATAAAGACCTTCCTCTCGTATGAACGTCTCTACTGCTTCAGGCAGTAAAAAAGTAACCGTTCCTCCCGTAACAAGGCGTTCACGAATCAGTGTGGACGATAAATCGATTTGGGGAGCTTCCACCATTACTATAGGATAATCTGTTGTGGCCTCTGTTCCTGGACGCTTTACTCCTACAAATTGCACAAGCTTCACTAATTCATCAATACAGTACCATGTATGAAGCGAATCAATCATGTCGCCACCAATGATAAAGTAAAATTTTACATTAGGCTCTCTTATACACATCGCAGAAAGTGTCTTATATGAATAGGATACGCCACCCTCCTCCACCTCATACGACTCCACAGAAAAATACGAATATGGACTTATTGCACGTTTTACCATTTCAAGACGCTCCACATCGCTAGCATCATGACGTACGAACTTATGTGGTGGCAACGCATTTGGCATAAAGCGAACTTCATCTAGCTCTAAAGCATGCAGTACTTCATTAGCCATCATCAAATGCCCATTATGTGGTGGATTAAATGTACCTCCCAGTAAACCGACCTTTTTCATCGTCTCACCTTATTTCGTTGCTTTTGGTAATACAATCTTTTTATGATTGCGTGACTCTTTATATAAAACAACTGTCAGTCCAATTAATTGCACAAGTTCTGCATGAGCACCTTTAGCAAGTGCTTCTGCAACTTCATGCTTGTCCTCCTCACAGTTATCTAAAATACGTACCTTAATCAACTCTCGTACTTCTAATGCTTCACGAATTTGCTTTGTCATTTCGTCATTAACGCCGCCTTTTCCTACTTGGAAAATTGGTGTTAAATGATGTGCTTCTGCACGTAAAAAACGTTTCTGTTTACCTGTTAACATAAAAATTAATATCCTCCTAATTGCACCTTCAGTTGCGCAATCATTGAATTTGTATTTGGGTATTCACCAAGCCAATGCTCAAAAGCAATAGCTCCTTGGTGAACGAACATTCCAAGACCCGTAACGACGGTTGCTCCTTTTTCCTCAGCCGCTTTTAAAAAAGGCGTCATTAATGGATTATACACAATATCGGCAACAATTGCGCCTTCTGCAAGTCGTTCTAGTGAAAATGGCATTGAAAAATTGCCCGTAGCAAGTCCAGCCGATGTCATTTGCACTAAAATGCCGAAATCGGCTAATGTTTCCTCGGCTTCCATTAAAGAAATGGCTTTACCTATGCCCATTTCATCGACAATTGCTTGGGCATTTGCCACTGTGCGATTTGCTATAGTTAAATTCGTATAACCTTGCTGCTGCATAGCAAATGCTATACCTCGTGCAGCACCGCCCGCACCGATAAGAAGGACTGGCTTATTTTTATGTAACTTGCCAACCGCTTCTTCTAATGAGCGAACAAAACCAACACCGTCTGTATTGTAGCCTTTTAATTTTCCTTCTTTTGTTCGGACAACCGTATTGACAGCTCCCATTTTTTCTGCCAACTCATCTAGCTCATCTAAGTAAGGAATGATCGCTGTTTTATGTGGGATTGTAATATTCCAGCCACTAGCACCTAATGTTTTCAAGCCAACAACCGCTGACTCCAAATTTTCAGAAGATACATGCACTGGAATATACGTCGCATCTATCGACAATTCCTCGAACCAAGCATTATGCATCGCTGGGGATTTTGAATGCTCAATCGGATCACCAATAACTGCAAACCATTTCTTCATTTCTTAGTCCCTCTTCTCTACTTGTACTTCCTAAATTAGTGATGGGCGAATTGAAACTTGTACACCCTTTGGCGCATAAGCCGCTACAACTACATTGGCATGCTGCACAGTAATCCATCCAAGACCAGAGAATACAACATCTGTTTTTGCATCTTTAATAGAGAACTCATGACGCACTAATGGCGGTAGCTGTTCTATAAATTCAGCAGTTGGAGGTGCCAGTAATTCACCCTTATGCTCAGCATACAATGTATCTGCCTTTTCAAGCTTTGTACGGTGAATTGGTAAGTCATTTGCCACATGGACGGTAAATGCCGAACGATCTCCTTGAATAAAGTCAAAACGAGCAAGAGCACCAATAAATAATGTTTGTTCTGCATTTTGTTGATACACTTTTGGCTTTATTTCTTTTTTAGGCATAATATATTTTAATTCGCTAGAATCAATATGGTGTGCCATCTGATGGTGATTAATAATTCCTGGTGTATCATATAATGCACTACCATCATCTAATGGAATTTCAATCATATCTAAAGTGGTACCTGGGAAATGAGAAGTTGTAATAATCTCGCCTTCACCAGTAGCCTGCTTGATAATGCGATTAATGAACGTGGATTTCCCAACATTTGTACAACCTACAACGTACACATTTTGTCCATTACGGTACTCATCAATGGCTTCCATTGCTTCGGCCATCCCTTTACCTTTATGGGCACTCACTAAAAGTACATCGACAGGTTGTAGACCAAGAGCCTTTGCTTCACGTTTTAGCCAATTAATCACTTTTTTCGGTTTCACAGATTTCGGTAATAAATCGGCTTTATTCGCGATTAATAACACAGGATTTTTACCAACGAAGCGGTGTAGTCCTGGTAACCAGCTCCCATTGAAGTCAAATATATCAACAATTTTTACGATTAAGCCTTGCTGTGTTCCAAGACCGTTTAATATGCGTAAAAAATCGTCATCTGTTAATGAAACTGGTTGAATTTCATTATAATTTTTCAAACGGAAGCAACGTTGGCAAATGACCACGTCTTTTTCTAATGATGATGGGGGTGCATACCCAACTGCTGTTTTATCTTCTGTTTGAATTGTTGTACCACAGCCAATACAATTTGGCATTTCGTTCATTCTTTTTCCTCCCAAGTATTAATACCTTTTCGTTTTAAATCATTGAACACACGACGTTCAATAAATCGATTGAATTTTGTTACTAGCCCATCAGATTGGGCAACTGGTTTTACTAGTACCGTATGCAGGCCTAAGCGATTTGCGCCCATTACATCTGTTAGTAGTTGGTCTCCTAGCATTACTACTTCCTGTGGTCGTAGCCCTAATTGAATAATTGCACCATAAAAGGCATTACGAAGTGGCTTTCTCGCCTTATGAATATATGGAATACCTAATGGCTCAGCAAAATGCTTTACACGTGCTTCTTTGTTATTTGACGCAATAATAACACGAATGCCTGATTCTTTCATAATGCGAAGCCAAATAATAAGCTCTTCCGTTGCATCTGGACGGTCCCATTCTACAAGCGTATTATCTAAATCCGTAATGATTCCTTTAATGCCTAAGTCTTGAAGCTTTTCTGGTGTAATTTCAAAAATACTCGTGACAAATTCGTCTGGTAATAAAAAATTATACAAAATAGCGACCCCTAATCTAAACGTATTATTCGACCATTATAGCATATTTGCAAAGGCTTCACCCATTCGAATTGGGCTTCCTTGTACAACATTTTCCGTAAATTCTATTGCATCCTTTTCAAACAGCATAACTACTGTTGAACCGAATGAAAAATATCCAACTTCTTCACCCTTACGCCATTGTGTCGTTGTATTAGTAAGTACGATAGAGTTTACAAAGGTAGCACCAACTTTAATAAACGCTACCTGCTGATTATTAGCGACTTTTAGCTCTGTTACTGAACGGTAATTGTGTGAAATTGGTTTTTTACCGTATGTAAGACCGGCCTGATTAACAGGATAGGATTTTTGTCCAAGTGTATATTGCCTTAGTACTTGCCCATCAATTGGACTATGAATACGATGATAATCTGCAGGACTCAAGTAAAACACGATAAAATGTCCATCTGCATATTGTGAAGCACGTTCTGCATTGCCAAGTAAATCTTGTAATGCATAAGGCTTACCCTTTACTAGAAATGTCATATCCCATTCAATACGTCCAAATGATTCCACTTTTGCATCCACTGGACTTACATATGTAGTGGGATTTTGTTCAATTGGACGCGCATCTTCTAAAAGCTCTCTTGTAAAAAAGTCATGTAAACTTGAAAATTGTTGTTGTTTTTTTGAAACCTCTTCAAGATTAATGTCGTATACCTTCATATAACTGGGAATAATACGTTTGCTCCACTTTGCTTTTGCAATAGATTGCAAAAGATGGGAAGATTGCTTACCATTTGTTAATTCAATCAAGCGTTGATATAGTTTTTCTTTCATAAAACAAAACCCCTATCGATTAATTTAGACTGTCAATTTTTTCGCATTCGAAGTATAATGGTACAATATCTTAAGTGCAAAGGAGTGATCCCCCTTGTTTTTTTATCACAAGTTGGTGGATACCACGGTTAAGAAAATGAAATCGCAAGCAGCAAACTTTATCACAATCAGTAATATGTCCTTCGGCGGCGCGGCCATAATGGCTACACTACACGAATACTATAGCTACAGTGTCTTGTTTATCTTTATTGCAGCCCTTCTTGATCGTTATGATGGAAAGGTAGCTAGAGCACTCGGACAAGTGTCTGATCTAGGTAAACAATTAGATTCTATGAGTGATATTATATCATTTGGTGTAGCGCCTGCATTATTAATGTATAAAGTTGTCTTAGTCGACTTCGGTTTCGTCGGAATGACAATGACAGTACTATACATCATTTGCGGTGCGATGAGATTAGCTCGCTTCAATATTTCTGAAGCAAACGGTTATTTTACAGGGTTACCAATTACAGCGGCAGGTACGATCTTAACTTTAACGTATTTTGCATCTAATACGTTCCACCCGGCATTTTACCTTTTCCTATTCCCAATACTAGCATTACTCATGATTAGTACAATCACGTTAAAAAAAGTGTAACAGCGCATTTGCTGTTGCACTTTTTTTCATTTAACACAGTTTTATAACATATACTGTCGAAAAATGGGGAAAGGATGAAATCATTCAATGAGCGGAATTTTTACATCTATGTTGCAGTTATGGCTTGAGATCCCAGCGTTACTTGGCTATTTAAAGGGGCAAACATTCCATAAACCCTTTTCAAAAGAAGAGGAAGCTGCTTGTATTGAACGATTTTTAGGCGGTGATGAGCAAGCGCGTCTTGATCTAATTGAACGCAATATGAGACTCGTCGCACACGTTGTGAAAAAATTCCACCCAAAGCATGAACAACTTGATGATTATATTTCCATCGGTACTATTGGTCTTATGAAAGCCGTAGAAAGTTATACTCCTGACAAAAAAACACGCCTTGCCACTTATGCTGCCCGTTGTATCGAAAATGAAATTTTAATGCATCTTCGTACACAGAAAAAAGTGCAAAAAGATGTCAGCTTATTTGAGCCAATTGGTACAGATAAAGATGGTAATGCCCTACAAATCAGAGATCTCTTACAATGCGATGAAGAGAGTGCAACAGAAAAACTTGAACATAAAGAGCATGTTGCCCAACTATATCATTATTTGCATATGCTTGACGAACGTGAACTCGAAATCGTTACACTACGCTATGGCCTAAACCAACAGGACGCACTTACACAAAAGGAAATTGCTGCACGTTTAAATATTTCTCGTAGCTATGTATCTCGCATTGAAAAGCGAGCGCTTATTAAACTCTATCAATTATATAAACGAGATCAAAAGATTATTGAGTAATATATTGTAAATTGATAATTATAAAATTTCAATAAACCCATAACATAATTCTGCATTAAATCTTGTATTTTTTGTTACAAAAGTAATCCTTAGGCTCATCACCATAACGTGGGGTTGATATCCGTTCCGACTTGGTGCTTTGTTGTTGCTGTCGCTACGCTTTCGCACAGAGCAGAGCTTCCTGGGAGCGTCTGATGAGCCGCTTAGGGCAATAAATGTTTTTTGCGCGAAAGCGAAGCGGCAGCGGCACGTTGTTTTTTGCGCGAAAGCGAAGCGGCAGCGGCACGTTGTTTTTTGCGCGAAAGCGAAGCGGCAGCGGCAGGATGTTGGTTACGAAGGCATTATCACAGGACGTGATGCTCTTAGCTTTCTCTCCTATACGATCCAGGACTGTGACGCTGATCCCCCAAGGAGTCGCCAAGTCTCCACTCCAATCAACTTATATACAAAGCAGCATACATATTAACAAATGTCATCCCAATAAAAAAGCCCCCTTGCGTCATAAAATGTCGCAAGAGAGCTTTTTCTCTTAATGAGTTTCAACAGACTCTGAGAGTTCTACTGAAATAAGTGTACCGAGTAACATCGTTAAAATGACTACACCTGCTGTTAAAAATAGCATCATGAATGCCTCCCATCTATAAATGAAGAGATTTAATTAACAACAGTTTAGCATTAGTGAGACTTTTAAACTGTGATTTTTCTCACACTAAAAGATACTCATTTTGACTATTTTGTGTAGTTTATACCGCAGAATGGTGAAAAATAATAATCGGCGGAAACGATGAAAACCCCCACTATTTATTAATTTTATAACGATTCGATAGCTTTTAGTACTACTTGTGTTGAATGCTTTGCAGCTACTGGTAAAAACTCATCGAAGCTAATATTCGATTCTTTTCCAGCAATATCCGATAAAGCACGAATAACAACAAAGGGAGTACCAAATTGATGGCATACTTGTGCAACAGCTGCTGCTTCCATCTCTACTGCCTTCATTTGCGGGAAATGACGACGGACAGCTTCTACACGAACAGGGTCATTCATAAAAGTATCACCAGAGCAAATTAAACCAATACCGTATTGGTGCTCTCCAACAGCCTCTACTGCCTCTTCAGCCACTTTCATAAGTTTTTCATCTGATTTGTAAGCAGCTGGCATTCCTGCCATCTGACCAATTTCATAACCGAAAATTGTTACATCTACATCATGATGACGGACTTCATCTGAAATAACGACTGCACCTACTTCAAGATTTTCATCATAGCCTCCGGCAGAGCCCGTATTAATGACTACATCAGGCTTGAATTCATGTAATAGAATAGTAGTTGACATTGCAGCATTCACTTTACCTATACCACTTTTTAGTAAAACTACCTCTTTCCCATTATAAGTTCCTGTTGTATACTCACCGCCTGCAATTGTTGTGCTTTTTGCTTGATCTAATGATGCTCGTAGAAGCTCTACCTCTTCTTCCATTGCGCCGATTACAGCAATTTTCATGTCTATTTTACTTCCCTTCTTAATTTAACTCTATTAAAAATAAGCAATCAAGTTATTTTCGTCAATAGGCGCCATTTAAAGTATTTAGTTGTTCCACTTTCACTGGTTGCCAACCTTCATTGTCGACCCATTCCATGCTAACGCGATACATTTTTGTCTTATCCTTCGTTGAAACTGTTGCAATAGCTGAATTAGCACCACCATTATTCCCCATACGCCAGATAATCATATTATCCTTTTCGATGCTTGTAACGGCTGTAACAGTTGCTACCTTTTCAGCCCAGTCTATTGATTGATCATCATAAGAAGACACATGCTGACCTGATTGTGCTGTAGGTGTAGGCTGCCAATTTTTATTTGTTATGACCTTGTCAACAATTGGGTTGTCTGACGTAGTTTCAATAGTAGCGTCCTTTTCAGGTGTTTGAGTCTCTTCTGTAGAATCTTCCTTTGCAGATTTTTCCTCTTTACCTGTAACATCATTATTTTGCTCTTTAGAAGGCTTGTCCTTCACATTCTCGTTATCGTGTTTTTGCTCTTGTATTGGCTCGTCTTTCTCAGCTTTTCCTGCATCATCCTGCCATTTAAACACAATTGTTGCTGTTATAATAATTAATATCACGACAATACCAATTAAAACATTCAATAGTTTATCTAGCTTTTTATTACGAGATGGCTGCAAATGACGACTGCTTCGAGTTTGTCTTTCACTCATGAAGTCTCCCCCTCTCTAGCCATTATTCTATATCAAGTTCAACAGTACTTGCAAAATAATTGTGCTCTTATATTTTTTATGAAGAAAAATAAAGGCATCTCGACATATTTTCCATAGATGATAGCATGAAGATAAAAGCAGCTAGCTCTCCTTTAAAAAGATAAGCTAACTGCTTGTACAAAATTATTTTATTGAAATAATTTTAACTTTCATTTCACCACCTGGTGTTTGTACGACAACCTCTTCGCCTTCAGCACGACCTAGCAAGCCTTTAGCAATTGGTGATTCATTTGAAATACGGAATTCCATTGGATCTGCCTCAGCCGATCCAACAATTGTATATGATTCCTTGTCTGTGGAAGGTTTTCCGTTAATAATTTCTACAAATGTAACCGTTTTCCCTAACGATACTACACTGTTGTCTGTTTCGTCCTCAGAAATAATAACTGCATTACGAATCATTGATTTTAATGTAGAAATTCGACCTTCTAAAAAGGCTTGTTCTTCTTTTGCAGAATCATACTCAGCATTTTCAGAAAGATCCCCGAAATCACGAGCGATTTTAATACGTTCTACGATTTCCTTACGTGTTTCCGTTTCTAATTTCACTAATTCTTCTTCTAATTTTCTTTTACCTTCAGCTGTCATTGGGTACTGTTTTTCGTTTGCCAAAGTTCTTCACTCCTTGTTTTCGTCAATATAAAAACATAAAACTCGATTAAGTGCCTAGTAGGATTCACTTAATCGAATTTTATTATTTTTAAACGGTTTCAAATTACTCTTTGACCTAATAGTATGCATGCCTTTCTGAAATATGTACAGATTTGCATGTAAATATTGTCAATACCACTCTATCTTATTACAATACGTTGTCGGTTTCAAGGATAGTTTTAATCTTAGTTACCATTAAATCAATCGCAACCTCATTATCCCCGCCTTCAGGAATAATAATATCAGCATAACGTTTCGTCGGTTCAATAAATAAATTATGCATTGGACGTACTGCCGATAAATATTGGTCGATTACAGAGTCCGTTGTACGTCCACGCTCTTTTATATCACGCATTATACGACGAATAATACGTAAATCTGAGTCCGTATCTACAAATAATTTAATGTCCATTAAATCACGTAAGTCTGCATCTTCTAACACTAAAATACCTTCTAGTATAATAACATCTACAGGCTCTACATGAATAACTTCTTGAGCTCTTGTATGCTGCACATAATCATATACTGGCTTTTCGATTGGTTGACGAACCAATAATTTTTTTAGGTGTTCAATTAACAAATCATTATCAAACGCTAACGGATGGTCATAGTTTGTACCTAAACGCTCCTCAAAAGTTAAATGACTTTGATCTTTATAGTAAAAATCTTGTTCAATTACAACTACTGAATGATCGCGGAAAACATCATAAATAGCACGGGTCACACTCGTTTTTCCCGAGCATGAGCCACCAGCGATTCCGATGACGACTGGACGCTTTGCTGCCATTAATTATTCTCCTTTCGCATCATGTTATGTGGTTTTAATGGTGTATCGCATTTAAATTTAACAATTTGTAGTGGATGACGTGCAGCATCTAAGCTATTGCCATCCTCATCCCAAATTTCACCTATTGTAAAACGGAAATTTTCGATTTCTGGTCCAAAGAACTCTACCTCATCACCAGGTTTAAAATAGTTACGTTGTTGCATTGTAACAATTTTTGTTTCTGGGTCATGCTCTAAAATTAAACCAGCAAATTCATAAGTCGTTTTACGGCCATGTACACCAAACATTTGCTCCTCGTGGCCAGGGGCATCATGGAAGAATGCTTCTGCAGTATCACGGTTAGCACATTTATCTAGTTCCTCGAGCCATTCACGTTTAATTTTGAAATTGTCAGGGTCAGCACAATAAGCGTCAATCACTTTGCGGTACACTGAAACAACTGTAGCAACATAGTGAATGGATTTCATACGACCTTCTACTTTTAATGAATCAATACCAAGTTCAATCATATGTGGAATTGCTTCAATCAGCTTTAAATCTTTCGGACTCATCGCAAAAGGTGCGTGATTGTCATCGAAAAGTGCCTTTTCTTCGCCATCCTCTAGCTCATATAAATCATAGTCCCAGCGACAAGATTGACAGCAACCACCACGGTTAGAGTCACGAGCAGTCATATGATTTGAAAGTACACAGCGACCAGAATAGGCGATACACATTGCTCCATGAACGAAAGCTTCAATTTCAATATCGACTTTTTCTTTCATCAGCTTCATTTCTTCGCCGCCAACTTCTCGTGCTAATACTACACGATGTAAGCCTTCTTCTTTCCAATACTGTACTGCCTTCCAGTTCGATAAAGATTGCTGTGTAGAAAGGTGAATTTCAAGCTTTGGTGCAGCTGTACGGCATGTTTCAATGATTAATGGGTCCGCTACAATAATGCCTGTAACACCTGCAGATTCAATATCTTGTAAATATTGCTCTAAGCCGTCCATATTTTCATTGTGTGCGAAAATATTTGTCGTCACATATATTTTTGCACCGTATTTATTGGCGAATTCAACACCTTCGCGCATTTCTTCAATAGAGAAGTTATCTGCGTTTGAACGTAGACCGAACTCTCGTCCACCGATAAATACAGCATCCGCTCCATAATGGACTGCTACTTTTAATTTTTCTAAACTACCTGCAGGGGCAAGTAGCTCTGGTTTTTTTGTAATGACACGTTTACCGTCTACAATCTCACGGATTTTGTCATTTTGCTCTAATACTAATGCCATGTTCTTGCCACCTCCTAGTAAACTGTTTCCTTGAAGATAAAGCCAGTATCAAGAGGTCTGATGGTAGGCTGAATGTCTTCAATTTTTGCTAATAAATCATCTTTAATATCTTCGTACGCATCTTCTGATTCGTCAAAATATGTGTCAATTGCTTGACGATAAGCTTCTGTTACCGTGGCCACATATTCTGGTGTTTGAAGAACACCCTCAATTTTCAATGCATCAATGCCACCTTCGAATAATTCACCAAGCTCATCAATAATGCACATATCGTTTGGACTGAAAATATGAGTACCGTTAGCGTCCTCATAAATCGGATATTTATTATTACGTTCATCATCATGAAGGAACATATTACGGTTTTCCTTACGATTTTCAATTTCCATTACCTTATCTTGATATAAGAAATAATGGCCTAGTAATGGACGTTTTGATTGGAACATACATGTCATTCCATGTACTTGAACCTCAATCTCTACTTCTGTATTTTCTTTAATTTCTAGCACTTCATCTAAAGAAAGTTCACGTGAAAGTACTGCGCGAGTTGCTCCGCGTTTTCCCCAATAATTTGCCGTAAACCAGTTCGTTGCAGTCGTTTCTGGATTCCAGTGTAGCGGAATTGTTACACCTTGCTCACGACGAATGATTAATACTGCTGGATCACCGTAAATTAAACGGTCAACGCCAATACGTTGCATTTCTTTTAAATACTCGGCAAGCGCATCCAATTTTTCATTATGGAATAGCGCATTTACCGCAACATAAACCTTTTTACCCGCTGCATGAATCAGCTTTGTAGCTTCTTCCACTTCACTAACAGAAAATTCTCCTGCTAGACGAAGACCAAATTGTTGTTCACCAATGACAAAAGCATCTGCTCCAGCCTGTAAAAGTGCTTTTACATGGTCCACTGAATGCGGAGTAACAAGCAATTCAGGTTTTTTCATAATAGTCACCTCTTCAAACATAGTAATAAACCATCACCGACTGGTAAAAATGCACTTGTATAATCAGGGTGCTGCATAATCCACTCGGTAAAATTTTTTAAATTGCGAATCATTGTACGCTTACGACGCGGTACATCTTTTAAATCCAAATCTGATAAGCCATGCATATACATATTATCGATATACAGTACTCCGCCAGATTTTACAAGAGGAGCATACTTTTCAAAAAAACGTTGATATTGTCCCTTTGCAGCATCGATAAAAACTGCATCGAAGGTCGTATGAATTGCTTCATCATTCACCTCTAAGGCATCACCTTCTATGACCATAATACGATCTGATACTATAGAACGTTCAATATAAGCCTTTGCTCTAGAAACACGCTCTGTATCACGCTCAATTGTAACAATATGCACATCCGGTAAAGCCTCAGCCATTCTTATTGCAGAATAACCAATTGCTGTACCTATCTCTAAAATTTTCGACGGATTTTGAATACGTAGCAGTTGATTTAGTGCATCAATGCCTGCAAGCTGCATAATCGGTACATGATTCTCCTCAGCAAATGCTTCCATTTCTAAAAGCAATTCATTACGTGGTTGAATAAAAGATTGTATATATGCATCTGATAATTCCATTTTTAAGTTCACCCTCATATCAAATATGCCTCGACATAATTGCGTCCGGAATCGGCTTTATGCTTAGGCCTGCAGTTGTTTTTTGTGCGAAAGCGTAGTGCTAACGCAGCGACAGCAACAGTTGTTTTTTGTGCGAAAGCGTAGTGCTAACGCAGCGACAGCAACAGTTGTTTTTTGTGCGAAAGCGTAGTGCTAACGCAGCGACAGCAACAATACGATGCAGGTCAGTTAGCCGTTATCGCATGGATGCGATGATTTTAGGCTAACACCCTCTAAGAGCTCCTTACCGATTCCGTGACATCCGCCGGAGGCTTCATCATTTAGCAACAAAAAGAAAAAGACCAAACGTGATGTCTTGGTACTTCGTCATACAAAAATGAGCAATTGTTTTTATAAGCTCAAAACAATTGCCACCACGTATATTATTCCGCATTAACGGATTGATTGAATTTTTTCCATGCGGATTGAATAAAAATCACAATTTATAATAGCACGAAAATAGAAGGAAAGCTATTTTTCTTTCCTTCTATCCACATTATTGCTATTTATTTTTTAATTATATCAATTATACCTCGGCATAATTGCGTCCGGAATCAGCTTTAAATTATTTCAGCAGATGTTTACTACCCCCGCTGAAATTAACTTAAACTCCCATTCATGTCACCTATTAAGGAGCGGGGGCTTCTATTGAAAGAAGTTAAAAGAAATTACTCTGCCTTGCGCAAATATTTTTCTTCTTTCTGTAAATGTTCTTCATAAGTTTTCGAGAAGTGATTGACACCCTCTTTATCAGCTAAGAAGAAGAGATAATCTGTTTTACTTGGATTAAGCGCCGCTTCAATTGAAGTTTTTCCAGCACCTGCAATAGGACCTGGTGGTAAGCCTTTATTTTTGTAAGTATTATAGGCATTATCTACTTCTAAATCTTTATATAGTACACGATCTTTATGGGATCCAAGTGCATATAAAACAGTTGGATCTGTTTGTAGTGGCATCCCTTGATCGATACGATTATAGAATACGCTCGCAATAGTTTCTCGATCTGTTTGGGCAGTAGCTTCTCTTTCCAGTAAAGAAGCAAATGTTAATAATTGATGAACTGACATTTTCTTTTCAGCTAGAACATCGCTATAATTTTTCACAACCTTGTCCATTGCCCCTACCATTTCGTCTACAATCGATTCCAATGATGGTTTTTCTTCAAAATAAGAATAAGTTGCAGGGAATAAATAGCCCTCTAAATCATAACGAATATTATCAGCTAAAACCGCATCTGTCACAAGATCAGGATATTTAGCCTTCATTTGTTGAACAAATGCATCGCTTGTTACTAAAGCCATAAATTCTTTTTGAGTGTATGGTGTTTTCTTTTCCACAATATTCCCAATTTGTTCAAGTGTTAAACCTTCAGGTATTGTCATTGTAAAGACTGGTTTACGGTATACTTTTCCGGTTTTTAAACTTTCGATTAGCTCATCTAATGTCATTGACTGTGTTAAATCATATTTCCCTGCTTGGAACTGAGATTCATTTTTAAATTTAGCATAGTATTTAAAAACACGAGCATCTTTAATAATCCCTTTTTCCTCTAGGAGCGTCGAAATAGATCCTAAACTTGAGCCAATTGGTACTTCAACTGCAATTGTTTTAGTCGCATCAGGATCCACTGGTTTTAAGGCACTCTTCACATAATTATAGCCAAGTAAACCGACAATCCCTATTATTAGAACAACAGCAATTGCAACAATAGCAACGATTTTTCTCACAACTTTTACCTCGGATTTTCTTTCTTGCATTTTTGAAAACATTTCTTGTTTTTTTGAACCGTTATTCACGGGTTTCCCCCCTATCACTCCATTATCATACTAGAAATCAACTTTCACGACAAACAGAAATGGATAATTCAGTAGAAATATCACACATAGAAATAGCTTTCGACAAAAGAATGAATATAATAAATCAAAGTTGATTTTCACAGGTTTAGTCAACAAGGTGAAATCAAAACAGTTTTATGGATTTGATAAAATACTGGAGAAATCTAGATAGAGATAGATTACATTAGGATAAGATAGGTTCGAATAATACTTCCATAATGAAAAACAAAAATCTGCCAATTAAATTGTTAGCAGATTCAATAATATTTTCCCCGCATTAACGGTTGGAAACTTACTACGTCATATAAAAGTGATAACGTATTACTTATTTGAGGCTATAATTGAAAAGCTTCTTGTTTGACACATTTACTAGCTTTAGACACACTTCGTCCACCAACAACTTACATTGCTTTTGTCACGATATCAATAGTCGCAATAATTTTGACATAATGCGAACAGCTCCATCTATCATGATAGCATCCTCCATAGGATTATAGCCCCCATCTATGGCGTAGATCTTATTGACAGCCGCTGCTTCTGCTTCAGCTAATGAACAAGCTAATAACTGAGGATCAACACCGATTAATTGAATATTTTTTTCGTTTTTTTATAACATCCTCAACAGAAAAAAACATTCTCCTTTGTTTTATCCAACTCCAATTATTCATTATTCTGAAATAGTAGTAGAGTTCGAGAAAAATTGACGACATCATGGGGACAGAAACTTTTGCGTTTTGTGTTAAATCATTAATGTTTAACAATTAAATTCAGTCGAAATTACATAAATTTCATTTATAGAAGGAAACTTATGAGATAAAAATTTTCTATTAATATTCCACAAGCTATTCCTTAATGTTGTTTTGTTGCTTAATGATAAAAAACTCTGAGCAGCACTTTACCACTCAGAGTTTTTATTACAAATCATTTAATACATCTTCAACAAATGCCCATTCTTCATCTGTTTCAATCGGTAATAATTCTTCAATTGTTCCGTCATTCCCAGCTACATATTGTGCAGCAAAAATATCTGGCTCTTCCATTGGCTTGTCCGTTGCCAGAACATATAGTACATAGGATTTACCAAATTGTTCTGATGAAAATGTATGAATGACCTCACATACCTGATCTGTTCCATCTTCATCTGTTACTGTAATTAGCTGCGGCTCCTCTTCAAACTCATCTAGAAGTGTGAGGACTACCTCATTAATCATTTCCGATACGAAAAACATATACATTTCTTAAAAAATGTAAACATCTCTACTGTGACACAACTTATATCTTTTGACTTTCGTTTTGTGTCTTCCTTATTCACCGAGTACTTTACCCTATCTAGAGAGGTTATTTACATTTTTATATTTGTATATATTTTTCTTGTTCACACAAAGGCGCAACCCTTCATGCAGTCTTTCTCTCACGAGTAGACCTCTTATGCTTTCACATAAGCGCAGACTATATCTTCATCTTATCTTCTAATAAGAGCCACATTTTTCTTCCGCCATTCGCTTGCGGTTTTACTCTCCCTCAAGGAGATAGTCGTTGAACGTCTTCCTTGTCTCGTTAGAGATTTAGGAGTTCGCTGCTAAACATCCATTGTCAAAGCACTTAGCGCCACCGTTTTCCGTTGTCACGTTGATCCTTTACGGACACTGAGTAATTTTTTTCAGCTTATGCCATCCTTGTTGTTTTTTCTGCTTTCGCACCGTTACGTCTGCCGTTTCCAGCTCCGCGTTGGTCACAAGGCTTTAGGAGTTAAAAGCAATTAACGTGGAGTTCGCACCAATCGCTTGATACGAAGGGTATTCTGTTATAAATCTATGCTTCTATACGGGTTAGTATAGTTTTGTCTAAATTTGTTGTAACAGTTTAGTTACCCATTCAGCCTCTGTTTCAACAGGCTGTAAATTTGTCATTTCTCCATTGTTATCATCATAATCAAATGTCATAGCAGAAATGTCACCTGGGACTTCATTACCATCTTCGTCAATTAACGAAAACAATACATATGATTTTTCTTCTGCATCGAAGGTGAAGACAACACGACACTTTTGTTCCTTGCCATCCTCTCCAACTATAAGAAATTCTTGCGTTTCCTCGTTCATTCAATCTCCTCCTTTTAACTATACGAGTCTTTAAATATTCAGTATCTTCCGGTGATACTGAAACTATCTCAACACAGACTCATCTTACAACCTCATAGCTACTACGTTCTTCCAAAAGTAAAAAAGGAACAAGGAGTGCTTGTTGCCATCCTTGTTCCACACTTTTAAAGATTACGAATTAATCTTCGTCTTCATCCTCTAAAGCGTTTAATACGTCTTCTACCATATCCCACTCTGCTTCAGTTTCGATTGGTGTTAATTCACCATCTTCACCATTTTCAGATGGTACAAATGAAGATACGAAGATTTCTACAGATCCATCCTCATCTTCTTCTGCGCCTACCATAGAGTAAAATACGTATGATTTGCCAAATTCAGCTGATTCATGTACGTGAATTACTTCACAAAGCTGTTCGTTTCCGTTCTCGTCAATCACTGTAATGTGTTGTACATGTAATTCTTCTTCGTGGTTATGCTCGTGTGCCATGTGGTGTCACCTCATCAATTAATTTTTGCTATCCAAGTAGCCTTGCAAAATCATCACAGCAGCCATTTTATCAATGACTTGCTTACGCTTTTTGCGACTCACGTCTGCTTCGATTAGCATACGCTCAGCAGCCATCGTTGTTAAACGCTCATCCCAAAGCTTGACCGGTAGAGAAAAAGTCTCTTCTAAAAGCTTTTTATAGTTTTCAGAAGCCTCCCCACGCGGTCCTACCGTATTATTCATGTTTTTCGGGTATCCTACAACAAATTCTGTTATGGCATACTCCTTCACTAGTTCGGCTATACGTTCAATACCGAACTCGCCGTTAGCTTCATCAATTTTTACGGTTTCAATACCTTGGGCCGTCCACCCTAAAGCATCACTAACAGCAACGCCAACGGTTTTTGACCCAACGTCTAATCCCATAATTCTCATTTCTAGTCCTCGTTATTCTTTTTAATATAAAATTTAACAAGCTCTTCTAGAATTTCGTCACGCTCAAGCTTGCGGATTAAATTACGAGCATCCTGATGGCGAGGAATATACGCCGGATCACCAGAAAGTAAATAACCGACAATCTGATTGATAGGATTATATCCCTTTTCCTCTAGTGAAGAATGTACTTTCAACATTACCTGCTTGACTTCCTGTTCCATTGATTCTTCTGGAAAATTAAATTTCATCGTTTGATCAAATGAACTCATGACCAGCACCTCGCTTTCAGAAATAAGGAGATGTGCAAAAAAAGCTCATCTCCAATTTCTCTTTATTATAACATGTTTTGGCGTATTATCAATTATGCCTCGGCATAATTGCGTCCGGAATCGGCTTTGTGTTTAGGCCTGCACGAGGGCCGACACGATGTCGGTCATTTCGGTAATGCCACAGGACGTGGCGTTTTTACCGATGCAGGTCAGTTAGCCGTTATCGCATGGATGCGATGATCTTAGGCTAACATCCCCTAAGAACTCCTTTTCCGATTCCGTGACATCCGCCGGAGGCTTTAACTTCTTTTCGCTGAAAGAAGTTAAATGGATTTAACATAATCATACACAGAAAGTAGTGCTTCATCAAGTTTTGATGCATCTTTTGCACCTGCCATCGCCATATCTGGACGGCCGCCACCTTTACCACCACATGCTTCTGCTACCATTTTAACGATATTTCCGGCATGGTAATTGCCACCAACTAAATCTTTTGTTACACCAGCACATAGCATAACCTTTTCGCCATCGACAGCACCAAGAACGATAACAGCCTTAGGCATTTTTGCTTTCAAGTCATCCATCATTTGACGCAGTTGGTTATTGTCTTTCGCCTCAACTTTAGTAGAAAGAACAGTTATATCACCAAAAGTTTGCGCTGCGTCCACAATAGCGCCCGCTTGTGCATTCGCGATTTTTTGTGATAATGACTCATTTTCGCGTTGTAAATCTTTGTAGTCAGCTTGTAAGGCATGTACTTTTGTCACAATATCTTTTGGATTTGCTTTTAACAATGCTGCTGCTTCTATTAATAAAGCTTCTTCCTCTTTTACTGCTTCATAAGCAACTTTACCTGTCACAGCCTCGATACGACGTGTACCTGCACCGATACCACCTTCTGAAACAATTTTGAAGAAGCCGATTTCAGAAGAACGTTTTACGTGAATACCACCGCATAGCTCAATAGAGTAGTCACCAATTGAAACAACGCGAACGATATCGCCATATTTCTCACCGAATAGCGCCATTGCTCCCATAGCTTTCGCTTCATCGATGCCTTTTTCTTCAATAACGACCTCTATATCATCCCACACTTTTTCATTTACAATACGTTCAATTTGTTGTAATTCCTCTTTTGTCACTTGCCCGAAGTGAGAGAAGTCAAAGCGTAAGCGATCGGGTCCTACATATGATCCAGCTTGGCTAACATGGTCGCCCAGTATATCTTTTAATGCACGTTGCATAATATGTGTTGCTGTATGGTTTTTAATAATTAAATTACGTTCTTCACGGTTAACTACTGCTTTCACAGCATCTTCAACATGCATTTCGCCAGATTCTACAATTACAGTATGAAGCGGCTGACCATTTGGAGCTTTTTGTACATCTTTTACAATGGCAGTAAAGCTATCATTAGAAATAACACCGCTATCCGCAATTTGACCACCCATTTCAGCATAGAATGGTGTTTTAGCTAAAATAACTAGTGCTTCTTGCCCTTCAGATGCTACCTTTGATACTTGGCCATTGACAATTATCGCAGCAATTTCTGAGTCTGTCGTTAATGTATCATAGCCTACAAATTCACTTGCAACCGTCAAGTTTGCTAGCACTTCGTTTTGAACTTGCATAGAATCCACATCTTGACGAGCTGCACGTGCGCGTTCACGTTGTTCTTCCATTGCTACTTCAAAACCTTCATGATCTACCTTCATGCCTACTTCTTCCGCATATTCTTCTGTTAATTCGATTGGGAAACCGTAAGTATCATATAAACGGAATGCATCTGCACCTGGGATATAGTCATGGCCAGCTGCTTTTTGAGCTTCTACTACTTCGTTAAAGATAGCAAGACCACCGTCTAATGTTTCATGGAAGCGAATTTCTTCATTTTTAATAACACGTTGGATAAACTCGCATTTTTCTGTTACCTCTGGGTAGAAATCATTCATAATTTCACCAACAGTTGGTACTAATTCAAACATAAATGGCTTTTCAATGCCAATTTGTTTTGCATAGCGCACGGCACGACGTAGTAAACGACGTAATACATAACCACGACCTTCATTTGAAGGAAGAGCACCATCACCAATAGCAAACGCCACTGTACGAATATGGTCAGCGATAACTTTAAATGGTGTATTGATATCTTCTTCTGAACCAAAGATTTCACTTAACGCTACTTCACCTGGACGTTTGTACTTGCGATTTGCAAACTTTTCGATTTTTTCAATAATAGGCATGAATAAATCAGTATCAAAGTTAGTTGGAACATTTTGAACAACTGATACGATACGCTCTAGACCCATACCTGTATCAATGTTTTGCTTCGGAAGTGGTGTATATGTGCCATCAGGATTATGGTTAAATTGAGAGAACACTAAGTTCCAAATTTCAAGATAGCGTTCATTTTCACCACCAGGATACATTTCTGGATCATTTTCATCTGAACCGTATTCTTCCCCACGGTCATAAAAAATCTCTGAGTTAGGACCAGATGGACCTTCACCAATATCCCAGAAGTTCCCCTCTAGTCGGATTAAACGCTCTTCTGGAATACCAATTTCGTTATGCCAAACATCATATGCTTCCTGATCTTCAGGATGGATAGTAATAGATAAAAGCTCTGGATCAAAGCCCATCCATTTTTTATCTGTTAAGAACTCCCAAGCATAATGAATAGCTTCTTTTTTGAAGTAATCCCCAATTGAGAAGTTACCTAGCATTTCAAAGAACGTATGGTGGCGAGCTGTTTTACCTACGTTTTCAATATCATTTGTACGAATTGATTTTTGAGCATTTGTAATACGTGGATTTTCAGGAATGATACGACCATCGAAATATGGTTTAAGTGTTGCAACACCTGAGTTAATCCAAAGTAATGATGGGTCATTGATTGGCACAAGTGGTGCTGATGGCTCATGATGATGACCTTTTTCTTTAAAGAATTCTAAATACATGCGGCGAATTTCTACTGCTTTCATATGACAAGTTCCTCCCTATATGTTTTGTAAAATCACGATATGAACCCACAAATCAATTTCGCCTTGGCGTAATTGCGTCCGGATTTTGAATTGTGCACGCACAATTCATTCCTTCGAAAATCCGGGAAATCCGCCGGGGCATTATCTTCATTCAGTAGGTGTTTGGTACACCCATTGAAAAGGAACCACAACCGTATTGAATCTCCTCTCCTTCAGAAGTGAGAGTCATCTGCTAAATGAAGATAAACATAAAAAAGCCCTCATCCCCCAAAAAGGGACGAGGACTTGTGATTTGTCTCGCGGTACCACCCTAGTTGTAAGTAAAAATATACTTACCTCTTTAGCACTTGTAACGTAAGTGAACGGCAGAGATTAACTGCACTCTGGAGTAGCTTTCGGTATTTGATATTGTGAGGATTTTTTCAGCCAAGAAATCCCTTTCTTTTACACGCACAAATACGTACTTTTTCCATCATCGTTTTTTACAATTTTCTAACGAGAATTATAAAAAAAATATTTTCTTCTGTCAATTGGCACTATAATTGCTAATCATAACTAAGCAATCATTTTTTTAAAATATGCCCACATTCCCCAAGTAAAAACGACTAGGAAAACACTAATTATTATTGTCGCTATTGGAGAATCTTGATATGGCAACGGGACATTCATGCCGAAAAAACTTGTAATTACTAAGGTTACATAATAGTTGAAATGACTGTTAATAAATTGAGCTTTTCTATCGATTTACCACTTATAATAGAAAAATACGTATCTAAGATCTCTATAAGTTTCCGTAGATTCTACAATCCGTTCTAGATGATCATTTAAATCTTTATAGAAAGGTATATTTTCCTCACGAATCTCAAATTTCCACTGACCATTACTATTTGAAAAAATTCTTTTTTGAGGCATAGTTGTTTGTCGAATCAAAATAATAGTTCGTTTTAGTGCAAGGAATTCTTCCGTAACTTCTTTTGGTTCATAATCATATATTTCTTCTTCAAGCTCATCAATTCGTGCTCTAATTCGCTCTAAAACCGGGAAGTATTCATCCGTTATTCCATCGATAATAGTATGCAATAGAAAATCGGTACCCTTATCTAAATACTTTGTACTGTTTAAGCAAACCTTCTCGATGTGACCTAGCCATTTAAGTTTTTGTTTATGAACCGTTACAACATAGTTAGGACCCATAAAAATGTTTAATTCTAAAGTTGTTATTTCATTGCTACTTTTTTCGTTATATATCGGTGCATGGAAAACGAAAAATTTGTACTCGCCGTAATTATCCATTTTAGGACGTGAGCCTTCATGAAGACAATCCTCAACTGCTAATGGATGGAAACCAAATATTTCAGCTATATCATTCAATTCATTGTAGTTGTAAGCATATAAATCAACCCATAACAAATCCTCATTTTGAGGTCATGATTATATTTTTTAATATCGAAATCATGTTGTACTGCACTATTTCCTTTTTTAAAATAATGGATTTTAATCATTATTCCTCACCTCATGTTTTATTATTTAAGGAAAACAAATAGGTGACGTTATTAATTGTAATTTAGCTTGTTTTAGAAGCATTTCTCATCACCTTCCTTAAATAACAAAAACACGCCTCCGACGAATGAAGGCGTGTTGAATACACAAAGAAAAGCATAAAGAAAAGCATAGTTTCAAATACTACTCTGCTTTCTTCCTTCAAACGTTGAGTTTTAGCACTATACGGCATAGGATTTATACCAGCTACGTTAAAAAACACCATATTTCGATGATTTCTGTTGACCCATTGGCGTCTCTCGACATTTTTGGGCAGTAGCGTATCTCCAGCATAGGAGCCTCACCTAACGAAGGGATTGTTATTTTGTTAATTTCATTGTTCCTGTAAATCATAAGTAAAGTAAAATAACTGTCAAACAAAAATTAAAATATAGAAAATTAGATATTCTCTAAGAAATTAATTGTTATTTTTCAAAAAGTTTTCTACCCGATTAACTAATTCTTCCCTATTATAAGAATTATAAAGTGCGCTGGCTAAACGGACTGAGTCCCCAAAGAAAAAGCGTTCATATAGTGTTTGTCTTGTACCAAAGCTGCTCATCGTTAAATCCCAAGCTAAGCGAAATTTTTTGACGCGGTCCTTTCCACCATCCTGAAAAGACTGTAAAAAATGCTCAAGGTCGCCATTATCCGCAGTAAATGCTTTTTCACTTGGAATGGACATTAATCCGCTTGCGCCAAGTAATTGGATAATTTCTGTAAAAGTCGGATATACTTTAGGAAAAATCTGAATAGCAACTTGTACTGTTGGAAGGTCAGGTCTTATAAAACCAAAATCGTCTCTCTTTGCTTCGATTTCAGACTTTACCAGTAAGCCCTTCATCGTTTCTAATGCAACAATGATATCAACAACCTTTTGATGCACATGTTGATATTCGCCTATATTTATCGTATTTACAATTGACTGTACAACACCTAAGACAAATTCTGTTTTAGCAATTTGACGTGTAAGAACTTGATGTAAACCATATGTTTGAAAACCACTTACGTTCAAAAAGTTATTGGCAACTTCCATATTCTCATAATAAAAGACGCGTTCCCATGGTACTACAACACTATCAAATACAACGATTGCATCCATTTCCTCGTAACGACTACTTAACGGATAATCAAAAACCGATTCGCCTCCGACAAATGATTGTCTACATAAAAATTTTAAACCTTTTGTATTACTTGGTATTGAGAAAGCAAAGCCTTTTCCTTCATCATAACCATTTGTTGATATAACAAGGAGTTCATCTGTAATTCCTCCCTGTGTCGCTAGTAATCTTGCACCTTTAATTACTAACCCTTCGCTCGTTTTATCTACAATTTTAGCAGCAATTGTAACATCTTCATCTTCAAAATAAAATTTTTGACGGTTTACTTGTGGCTCGATAAATGTATGTGTCATAGTCAAATCATTCTCACGAGCATGCTCATAAAATTTTAACAAATGCTGAGGGAAACAATTCGGTTTATCTTTCAAATATTCTGCTACCGATGCTAGAGCCATTAATGTTGTATTCATGTAATCCGGACTTCTCCCCATAAGGCCATGAGTTGATAATGCCCACTCTCGTATTGCATTACGTCTTTTCACGAGATCTTCGACTGTCACTGCTTGAAGGAAAGACATGCCTACACGGTTATTACTCTTTGGTGAAACATATGTCATCTTCTCAAGCAATGCCTTTTCATTTTGTAAATCAAAAAGCCTTGCCTGACTCTGCATTACTCCCTTAAATGCTGGATGCTCCGACACTTTCCCTGTGACAACTTCCCCATCAATCGAAATATATGTTTGTAAAGCGTCAATACGGTCAATATATTGCTGTCCTGTAATTACTGGCATGCAGTCACCCCTAAACGTTACAAATGTTTTATACTTTTTCAGTATATGAAATTCCCTAATATTAGGTTCCACCCCATCCAACTGTACTATATCAAAACCTTAAATATCATAATCTGTATTACTTTATAAATACAGTAAAAACCTCCCTTCATTGCACGATTTTTCAGTTATTTTAGATAAAAACGGTTTCAATCAGCACTTTTTTACCGAGTTCAAATTTGCGACACATTCACCAAAAAGTCCACTTCGACTAGTACAGAATTGCTAGATTTTTTATTTATGTAGGTGTACGATAGCTTCGTAACCAAAACAAATACATCTTTTTATTAAAGGAGAATATATATATGAATAAACAAATCATCTCGTACGTAGCGAAAATGGAAGCTACTTTAATGAATAAAATGGAGGATCATAATGAGGAAAATCTTTTATTTTCTATTGCTTCAGATATGATTGCCAAAGAAAAAGATCAATTTAAAAATGTTTGCCAAGCATATGAAGTAGTTAAACATAACATAGTTGGTATCCACTAAATTCAAATATTGATAATTGTAAAAAAGTCGCATTTACAGATGTGGCTTTTTTTAATGGCTCATCATTTCCGTTCCGACCGGGAGCTTTCCTTGGGACGTCAGATGAGCCGCTTGGGCAACAAGTGTTTTATGCGCGATAGCGAAGCATATATACAAGGCATACGTTTTAACAAATGTCATTAAACACATAAAAAAACCCCGATCATCAATTCAAATTGATCGGGATTTTTTTTAGTGTGCATAAGGTAGAACCATTTTTTGGAATTGCTCGAATGTTGTTTGTTGATTACTGGACAAGCGTTTAATTTGATATACATCATCGTACGGATTGTTATAGCCAACTTTCGTTGTAAATGCCATTGTGAATCCTACTTCCTTTACTGCGTTAACGATGTTTGCATTATATTGCCCAAACGGATAAGCAAAAGCCTTAGCCTTTGGAATAATTGCTATACTACGCTGTAAATCCTGAACAACCTCATGGTATGGGATTAGAAGCATTTTGCCTTTGTTCCCTATCAAGTCATGTAAATTGTATGTGTGTGATCCGTAGGTAAAAACATCTTGCATATTTGTCATATCCTGACGTGAAAGTGCCTGTAGATCATTATAATTAAAAATCTGCCCATCATTTGAATTTTCATTACGGTACGTAATTAAAAATTGTGTAGCTTTAAAGCCATTGTTTTTAAGCACTGGATATGCATATTCACGTGTCGACAATAGGCCATCATCAAAAGTCAAAGCAATTGAATAAGCAGGTAGTGTAATTTCATTGCGCATGAAACGCAATAATTCGTCTGCACTAATGGTTTCGTAGTTCTTACTTTTTAAATACGACATTTCTTTTGCAAATTGAACATCTGTCATCGTAGTACTTACATTTTTGAAACGTCCAAGCTCATGCTCTTTTAGAAGATGATGATACATCATAACAGGGACGCCACGATCCATAGCTATTTTAGAGCGATGGATATATCCTTCACGTCCGCCAATTACTGTTACGTACCAATCCCCTTCTTTTCGCAATATCGGATAACGGCGATTTGTATCTAGTTTAGCAAATGGCTGTAACGCTTTTGTTGCTTTGTCATAAATCTCACTGTTTGCAGAAATAGGTATGAAATACTCATTTTTCATGGCATTGTCCTTACCAACATTTTTATATGAAGGAGTATTTATAAATTTCACCTTTGATTTTTCTGCATAAATATATGATTTCCCCCACCGAACTTGAACATATGTTGGATCCATCGAATCTACAATCTCCAACTGCTGCCCTTTCATTAATGTAGCAATAGCCATTGCTTTTTCACGGCGGAAATCATAAAGAATTACGTTTTCTACCGCCTCTATATAGCCATTTTGTTTACTTGGAGGATGAGGAGTTGTAGTTGGTTTTTCAACAGGCGGCTTTGTGGTATTAGTATTTGTTGTATCCTGACCTTTTTCTTCTACAACAAAATTACTATGTACATATCCTAAGCGTCCGTTCACAGCAATTCCATACCAATTACCCATTCTGTTATATATAGGGAAGCGAACTCCCTCCGACAATGTGGCAAATTGAACAAGTTTATTGCCAGTATTATCGTAAATCGGTGCAACGCTCGTTGGGACAATATAGTCCTTTATTTTAGCAACAGCAGGGACTGTATTTTTATAGGTTTTTGCTGAAACAATCGTTGTATAACGTTTTTCAACATAACCATAATAACCACCCCAACGAATTTGCCACCAATTGGCTCCATAATCTTTTGCTACTTCAAAAGTTTGCCCTGCTGATAATGTTCCCACCTGAACTAGTGAGCCTGAACGATTATCAAAGACAGTTGCTTCTTCATTCACTTGGATGAAGGTATTAGATGCAGATGCTTTTTCTGCAAAAGGTAATACCATCATGAACAGAAGCAATACTAGCATGCGTTTCACTATATTCACCTCATAAAAATTTATTATCTTTTACTTCAATCATTAGACGATTTTCCAACCAATAAAAGTTTATTGGTTGAATTAATTTCATCAATCAAATTTTTCAAAAGCTTATTTGGAAGGTGCCCGTTTTTATTGTTTCAGAACCCATGATACTATTTATGAAATTAACTCACTTATCTAAATAATCATACGGCGAGACACCATCCATTCCAATCAATGGATGAATATATGGTTCTGTTTCTACCGTTAGCTTTAAATCAATGGATGGTTTTTCTTTTTGTAAATCTTCTTTCAATGGAATCGTTTCTACTTCTATAACTTCCTCCAGCACATTCATTGGATTGAGCCTTGCACGTAAAGACGTAAAGCGCTGTAAATCATCCGTACGCTGTAAGCCATCTGCTAGCACATCAGGTTCACCACATAAAATCAAGAAATTTTTTGCACGCGTAATACCTGTATATAATAAATTACGACGCAGCATTTTAGAATAACCTCGTACAACTGGCATAATAACTGTTTGGAACTCAGAGCCTTGCGATTTATGAATAGAGCAACAGTAGGCAAGTGTCAATTGATTGAGGTCACTACGTTGATAAGTTACTTCAATACCGTCGAATGACACAACAAGCAAATCCTGTTTCTCAATTGTTTCCTTTGCCTTGATAATACTGATTACCTCGCCCATATCACCATTAAAAACATTGCTTTCTGGTTGATTGACAAGCTGTAAGACTTTATCTTTAATGCGATATGTGACATCACCAAAGACTAGCTCTTTTCTAGTACCAGTATCGTTTGGATTAATAAGCTCCTGAATCATTTTATTTAAACTATCTATTCCTGCTGGACCTTTGTACATTGGTGCTAACACTTGGATATTGCGAATTTCTTGACCTTTCGCAACCGCACTTTTCACAACCTGTGTGACAACGCTAGCTACCTGATCTGAGGAGGCTTTAATAAATGAACGGTCAGACGTTTTTAACGTTAGGTCATTTGTGATATTTCCACGTTTAATTTGATGAGCAAGTTCAATAATCGTTGAGCCCTCTGCTTGTCGATATACATCTGTTAATTCGACAGTAGGTAATTGCCCGGAAGCCAACAAATCCTTTAACACCTGCCCTGGTCCTACTGGTGGAAGTTGATCTTGATCGCCAACAAATACAACTTGAACATCCTCATGCAAGGATTTTAATAATTGATGCGCGAGCCAAGTATCGACCATCGACATTTCATCTACAATAATGAGTTTCCCTGTAACTTCACGTTCAGTTTCTTCCTCTTTCTCCTGACCAGTAAAGCCTAGCAATCGATGAATTGTCATTGCCGGAAGTTCTGTTGATTCCGATAAACGTTTGGCAGCGCGTCCTGTTGGAGCACATAAAATAATCGGAAATGGCTCTTCTTTTTGTGCGTATTCCTTAGGGTTTAATGATAGTCCGTGTAACTTTGCATACACTTCTACTACACCCCGAACAACAGTTGTTTTACCAGTACCAGGGCCACCAGTTAAAATCATAACAGCTGAGTTTAAAGCTTGCTCAATAGCGTTCGCTTGTGTTTCAGCATATGTGACGTTGAGCATCTCTTCTGTTTCACCAATCGCTTTGCGTATTTCGTCCTTGCTAAAATGTTCAGCCTTATTGTTACGTTCGATTAAAGCCAATATTTTTGATGCAATTCCGACTTCTGAGAAATATAGAGATGGTAAATATAATCTCGTTTCTTCCCCACAAATTTTACTTTCCTCCCGCAATTCGATGCAAGCTTTAGAAATGGTCTCAAAGGGGATTTCCTCTCGTTGGCTTTGCTCAAGCATATCTTTAACTAATGGTAAAACATTTTCTGCATCTAAATACACATGCCCATCCGATAAAGCTGCTGTATTTAGAATATGTAAAATCGCGGCCTTAATACGGTCTGGATGATTGCCAGTAATACCTAATTTCGCACCTAACTCATCGGCACGAAAGAAACCAACACCCTCTACATCTTCAATAAGACGGTATGGATTTTCAGTTAATAATTCAATTGCCTCTGTTCGATATGTTTGGTAAATTTTCATACCGAGCTGTGGTCCGAAACCCCATTCATTAAGTTGAATCATCACTCGTTCTAAGCCTAGATTTTGTTCTATCGTACGATGGATAACCTCTTTTTTTTCAGCTGATAGACGAGGTACAGCATCAAGCGAATTTGGGTTCTCTAAAATAAGACGTAACGCATTTGCCCCTAGTTTCTCTACGATTGTTTCAGCAGTTTTTTTTCCAATTCCAACAAACAAATCACTCGATAAGTAGTGAATAATTCCTTGCTCTGTTGCTGGCACTTCTTTTGTAAACATCTCAATTTGAAATTGTACACCATATTTTGGATGTTGTCTCAATAAACCTGTAAAACGATATTGTTCATCCATCTGTAACGGTGGAAAATATCCAACAACAATTATTTCCTTATCCTCATACTGTAAGTTGGTCTCTTGAATTTTCACACGAACTATCGAATACATATTTTGTGCATTGTGGAAGATAGAGACAATCGGACGTCCGAGTATGAAATATTTATTTAATTCAAATAAATCAGGATTCTCTGCCATTTTCGGTTCGTCCTTTCGTGTTCATTTCAATCATTATATTTTACCACAGCATATCAGGAAAAATCGTTTAAAAAGACAATTCACTATATTTTAATCAATTATGTCTCGGCATAATTGCTGAATCGGCTTTGTGCTTAGGCCTGCACGACGTTGCACTCAGGCGGTTTCACAGGATATGAAGCTTTTAGCCTGAGTTCCTCTATTTCAGCAGATGTTGTTTTTTGTACCGAAAGCGTAGCGACAGGTAGAAATGTTTAGTTATCCGATGAAGAGGCGGCAGAATTCTGTTAGCTGACCTTTTGTATTAGCTATCAGAATATTCGCTGAATGAAGTTAACATAATTTTGACAAATGACATTTCACCGCTATTAACAACCTTTCCATGCTATGATATAGATGAACTTGTTGCACGGAAGGATTGTGAAGCTATTGGAATTTAGACCTTGTATCGATTTACACGATGGCAAAGTAAAACAAATTGTTGGCAGTACACTTGGTCATACAGATCAAGAAGTCATCGAAAACTTTATTTCAAATCATGACTCTAGTTATTATGCAAAAATGTTTGCCAAGGATCATTTAACAGGTGGTCACGTCATTATGCTAGGTGATGGAAACGAAGAAGCTGCATTTGCAGCACTAGCAGCTTACCCTCAAGGTTTGCAGGTTGGTGGGGGCATTACTACTGAAAATGCAAAAAAATATATTGATGCGGGTGCTTCCCATGTTATTGTCACATCATTTATTTTCTATGATGGTAAGCTTAATTTAGATCGACTAAAGCAATTAGTACAGATTATCGGTAAACAGCATCTTGTCATCGATTTAAGCTGTCGTATGCGCGATGGAAAATGGTTTGTTGTTACTGATAAATGGACAAAGTTTAGTGATTTTGAAGTAAATGCTGAGTCTATTGCGTATATCGAAAATTTCTGTGATGAACTACTTATTCACGCTGTTGATGTAGAAGGAAAAAAAGGCGGTATGCAGGAAAGCTTAGTACATGATTTAGCCACTTGGACAACCATCCCAACAACGTATGCTGGAGGAGTTCGTTCTATAGACGACTTAAAGAAATTTAAAAATATCGCAAATGGTAGACTTCATGTTACAATTGGGAGCGCTCTTTCAATATTTGGTGGAGATTTACCTTATTCAGACGCGGTGAATTTTTGCAAAAAGAGCGAAGTATTATGAAGTTAGGATTATGTTTTTCCTTTTGAGGAAACAAACAAATTTAAAACTCATTATATATGGTAAATATTTCAAATGCAATACAAAAGATAATTCACTTTCGTTGCACATACGGCTAGACGATGAACACTGCTACTTGAGTTTTCAAAATCTTTAAAGTCAACATGTGGCATCATACGTGATCAAGAAACAGAACCTTATATTGGTACGTATATCGATTTACAAATATTCGTGATGAATTTAATAAACGATGCAACTTAAATGCGAAAATTATCGTTTGATGACTAAGGGGGACTGAACATCCCCTTTTTTAATTGAAACAAGAATACTACATAATTTAAAGCACATATTTCTGTTTAGTAGCTATTTTTGTTAAGCTATTATTAAATGAGATCAATAATACAAAAATTTCATTAATGTTATTTGCAAAAAGAAAGGATTTTATGAAGAATGAAAAATGAACTCGAAGCAATCACTTTAAAAAACCTACAATCAGAAATAACACGATTCTTTTTAGCCTATAGATTTGCCTTGCAAGAAATTGAAACGAAAATAAATATTTTACAAGAAGAGTTTAAGTTAATTCATGAATATAACCCGATAGAGCATATATCAACTCGAGTAAAAACACCAAAAAGTATATTATCGAAGATCCAGAAAAAGAAACTTGAGACATCTGTCGAAGTGATTCGTGAAAACATTCGTGATATTGCGGGAGTGCGAATTACATGCTCCTTTGTAGAGGATATTTATAAAGTAAGTGCCATGCTACAGTCGCAAAATGATATTGAAGTTGTGGATGTAAAAGATTATATTAAATCCCCAAAGGAGAATGGCTATCAAAGCTTGCATCTTATTATAAAAATCCCAATTTTTATGTCCGATCGTGTGGAAAGTGTTTATACAGAAATTCAAATTCGTACAATTGCAATGGACTTTTGGGCTAGCCTTGAACATAAAATCTATTACAAATACAACAAGGAAGTACCTGAACATATACGTTTCGAATTGAAGGAAGCTGCCATTCAAGCAGCTGAACTGGATCGAAAAATGGAACGACTTAATGAAGAAATAAATATTTTAAAAGCGGATGAAGAAGAGACGTCATTAGATGCAATGCCTATTGCTTATTTAGCACAATATCTAACTCAACTACCACTTGATTATTCTTCTGAGCATGATCAAGACTAAACTCACGATATAAAAGGATGCCGAAGTAATTCCGGCATCCTCTTTTAGTTAAATCGCTGTGCAATCATATCATAAATATATCGTGCTTGGTCGTAATCAGGCTGTAATGTAAAGGCTTGTTTTAGGTGGTACATGGCATCTTCTGTTTGCTCAGTAGATACCGCATATAGTACACCTAAATTATAATGTGCATCTGCATTATTCCAATCTTGTTCGATTAAATAGTCTAACTCCTTTTTACCCTCATCAAACATTTCTAGTGCACAGAGCACGATTGCATATGCCAGACGAATTTGCGTATCTTCTGGTGCTAGCTCTGAAGCTCGTTGTAAATATGGCAGTGCAAGCTTAGGATTTTCCATTCGCTCAAAGCATTTACCCATCATATAATACACATCTGCGCCTTCAATATTATGTTTTAGTGCTTGCTCATAAAGCTTTACTGCTTCCGCATAACGCTCCGCATTATAATATAAATTTGCTAAACCATAGTAGGCAGTTGCTGCCGTTTCATCCACAGTGATTGCTTTTTGAAAAAAACGCTCTGCACGTTCAGTATCCTCTAAAACCGCTAAGAGATTTCCGAAATTCACATATCCAATTGGATTTTCAGGCTCTGCTTCAATTGCTTGTGTAAAAAGTTGTGCCGCATCCTCGTAGCGCTTTTCTTGAAATGCTTGAATGCCTTGCTCGTTAAAATTCATTGTTTTGTTCACCTCTATGTAGCGAAAGACTGCCTAACTCCATACACTTTCAGGGAAGGTAGTATAAGCAGTCTATTCGCAAATTAACCTACATATGTTAGTTTTTCATTATTTTTAAAAACTTCGTCGATTGTACCGCCACCTAAACATTCTTCACCATCATATAATACAACAGCTTGTCCAGGTGTGATTGCACGTACTGGTTCAGCAAACGTAATATGTGTACGTCCATCTTCTAATATTTCTACTTCCACTGGTGTATCCGTTTGACGATAGCGGAATTTTGCTGTGCATGAAAATTTCCCGGGCAATTTTTTTGTCGAAGTATAGTTCATTTTCACAGCAGTCAGTGAAGTAGAATAAAGTGAATCATTATGGAAACCTTGTCCAACTAGTAACACATTGCGCTCCAAATCTTTCCCTAACACGAACCAAGGCTCACCGTCACCACCAATTCCAAGACCATGACGTTGACCAAGTGTATAATACATTAATCCGTCATGTTGGCCCATTACGACACCTTCCATCGTCTCCATCTTACCAGGTTGCGCCGGTAAATATTGGCCTAAAAATTCTTTGAAATTACGCTCTCCAATAAAGCAAATTCCAGTTGAATCCTTTTTCTTAGCTGTAGCTAACCCAGCTTCCTCCGCAATTTTACGGACTTCTTTTTTCTCAATATCTCCAATTGGGAACATTACATGCGACAATTGTTCCTGCGATAATTGGTTTAAGAAATACGTTTGATCTTTATTATCGTCTATGCCACGAAGCATTTTAACTTCGCCATCACCACTACGATCAACACGAGCATAGTGACCTGTCGCTAAATAATCGGCTCCAAGATCCATCGCATGCTCTAAAAATGCTTTAAATTTAATTTCCTTATTACACATAACATCAGGATTTGGTGTGCGCCCTGCTTTATATTCTTCTAAAAAGTATGTGAAAACCTTATCCCAATATTGCTTTTCAAAATTCACTGCATAGTAAGGAATCCCGATTTGATTACATACTTTAATTACATCATCATAGTCTTCTGTAGCTGTACAAACGCCATTTTCGTCTGTATCATCCCAGTTTTTCATAAATATCCCGATTACTTCATATCCTTGTTGTTTTAGTAAATATGCAGCAACCGAAGAATCTACCCCACCCGACATGCCGACAACAACACGAATTTGTGAGGGGTCACGTGTTTCTTTCATTATGGTCACCTTTTCTTTTATATAAATTCCATTAAATGTACAATTTTTAACAGGTGTGTTGATTAACCCTTTTTATACATTCAAACTAATTCGAATAGGCTGATTTGCACTACAGGCTACTCGCTTTCTTACAGGAGTCAAGTAGCCCTACGCTACAATCAGTTAAAATGTAAATATATTAGCGAGATAACAACAAAAAATCCTTTTATCTCTCAATAATAAACCTATTTTCCTCTAATCAACACGCCTGAATTTTACCAAACTATTTTTTCGCTAGTCTTTTCACAATGGCAGCAGTTTTTTCAGCCGCAAGTTGTATGTCAACTTCTGTTAAACCCTGACCGAAGCTAAAACGAATCGAGTTACGTAATTCTTCTGTCCCTTGTCCAAACATCGCAACTAAAACGTGTGATGGATCGATGGAACCAGCAGTGCACGCAGAACCACTCGATACGCAGATACCAGCCATATCAAGATTTACTAGGAATGACTCTACTTCCATACCAGAAAAACTTACATTTAAAACGTGTGGGAGCGTATTTTCTAAATCTCCATTCACATGAAATGCTAGATTTTCTTTCGTGAAAACATCCAACACTATTTGCTTAAAGCGATTGTATAGCGCGCGCTTCTCTTCCCGCAACTCATTTGCAATTTCCACTGCTGTCGCAAAGCCGATCACTGCGGGCACATTTTCAGTTCCTGCACGACGTTTTTTCTCGTGTGCTCCCCCTAATGCATAACTAGCAAATGGTGTTCCTGCTTTTTGATAAAGGAAACCAATACCCTTAGGACCATTAATTTTATGTGCGGAAACACTTAGTAAATCAACATGTAAATCAGCAACATTAATTGACTCTAAACCATAAGCCTGAACAGCATCTGTATGGAAAACAGCCTTATGTTCACGTAACAAGTTACCAATTTCAGCAATCGGTTGAATCATACCAATTTCATTATTACCATACATAATCGTTACTAAAATTGTATCCTCACGTAATGCATTTCGCACGTCTTCTACAGAGACGCGTCCCTTTTCATCGACCGGTAAATATGTCACTTCAAAGCCATCTCGCTCAAGCTTTTCACAAGTATGTAACACAGCGTGATGTTCAATTTGTGTGGTAATAATGTGCTTCCCTTCAGCAGCGCGTGCATAAACTGTGCCAAAAATAGCCGTATTATCCGCCTCTGTTCCGCCACTTGTTATAATAATTTCCCCAGGTTGAGCACCAATTGATTGGGCTAGTATTTCACGTGCATCATCTAAATATTTGCGCGCCTCTCTACCTATCCCATGAATACTTGATGCATTTCCATAAACCTGTTTCATTGCTGTAGTCATAGCGTCTATTACTTTGTCATTCATTGGTGAAGACGCTGCATGATCGAGATAAATATATGAATTCATGTTGAAAACTCCTTTGTTCGAAAAGCGCTAAAGGTCTGTCTCCCTGTCACACGACATTACGTCGACTTAGGGAGCGATGCTTTAGCCTAAACATTTTAAATGTAGAACATATAGCCGTCCGCTACATTTTCCTCAGTATACTGTGCTAAATCCTCAATTGTCGTAGTATCTAATACATTTTTCACAGCATCACGAATACGGAGCCATAACTCTCGCTGAGGCGCCTCTTCATTTTCAATACCTTCTACTGGCTGTATTGGCCCCTCTAATACACTGATAACATTAGCCGCTGAAATTTCACTTGGTGGATTTGCTAGCATATACCCACCATATGCACCGCGCACACTTTTCACTAAGCCTGAATTACGTAATGGTGAAACCAACTGCTCTAAGTATGCCTCAGAAAGCTCTTTTTCAGCAGCAATTTTGCGTAGTGGAATAGGTCCTTCTCCATAATGCTTTGCTAATTCAATCATAATCGTTAGCCCATAACGGCCCTTTGTAGAAATTTTCATTTTATCACCCTCAAATAGTCTAGTCAAAAATACTACCAACAGTATATCATAATCTCCTCTCGAAGAACTCGGAAATACTCTCGGGAGGTTATGATATACTATTAATTATGCCTTAGTATAGTTAAGCAAAATACAATAACGCTTCATTATAAACACAAAAAACATTTAGAAATCAAAAACCATTGAAAATTGTTGAAAGGGGAATTTTTTAATGCATAATGAACCACTTGCTTATCGTATGCGTCCTTTAACCCTTGATGAGATTGTAGGGCACCAAGATTTTATCGGTCCTAATACAGCTCTTTATAAAATGATTCAAAATGAGCATATTCCATCCATGTTGCTGTATGGTGAGCCAGGTATCGGCAAAACGTCAATAGCGAATGCCATAGCAGGAAGTACAAAGCTCCCCTTTTTCGCGCTCAATGCTACTCGTGCTGGTAAAAAGGACGTCGAGGATATTGTACAGGAAGCTAGAATCTCAGGAAAAGTTCTTCTTTTTTTGGATGAAATTCATCGCTTTAACAAATTACAACAGGATGCTTTGTTGCCACATGTTGAAAACGGCTCAATCGTGTTAATTGGAGCTACGACGGAAAATCCGTACCATGATGTAAATCCCGCTATCCGTTCACGTTGCGGAGAAATATATCAACTAAAACGTTTAACGAGAGAAAATATAAACGAGCTTATAAAAAAAGCACTTTCTAATGAAAAACGCGGGCTTGGTAAATTTCATTTTGTATTAACAGATAATCAAATAGAGCAAATTGCTGGAGCAGCTAATGGAGACGCACGGAAGGCATTGACTTTGCTTGAATCGATTTATTATGCAAGTGATGAAGTGGACGGTCAAACAATTGCTGCTGATCATATCATTGAACATCTTATCGGTAGAATTGGCGTTTATGGTGATAAAAAAGGATCCCATTTTTATAATTTACTATCTGCGTTGCAAAAATCTGTTCGTGGAAGTGATACGAATGCAGCATTGTATTATTTAGCTCATTTATTGGAAACAGGTGATTTGGTAGCTGTTAGTCGACGCTTACTTGTTATGGCTTATGAGGATATAGGCCTTGCCAATCCTGATGTAGGACCTCATATGCTTGCGGCTGTACAAGCGGCAGAGCGTTTAGGGTTACCAGAGGCGCGTATTCCGCTTGCAAGTGTTGTTATTGAAATGTGTCTAGCATCCAAATCCAATTCTGCAATTGTAGCCATTGATGCAGCAATTGCTAGCATTCATGAAGGGAAAACAGGCGATATACCACATCATCTACGCGATGCTCATTATGAAGGGGCTAAAGATTTAGGTCATGTAGGCTATCAATATCCCCACAACAGTCCTGTAGGAACATTTGGTGGATGGGTCGACCAGCAGTATTTACCCGATGAGCTTGTGGGAACTGAATTTTACAAACCTGTCATTGCTGGTGAAGAAAAAAGAATGGCCGGAATCTACGAAAAGCTAAAATCATTTCATAAGAATGAAAAGTAATATCTTTATTTGACTAGGTTACTGAAAAACATTTTAGAATGACTTTCATGAAAATAGGGCACTTCAATTTTAACAAGAAGCGCCTTATTTTTTTACTTTTATTTTTTCTTAATGTTCAATGATGAATTATTAGCCTTTTTATTTCATTGATTTAATTACTATAAAAAAACAGACAAACTGCTAAGCAATCAGCCTGTAACGGTTACCTCATTTGTTGTATAACACTTATCGTAAAATAGGTTCAATGTATCTTCCACATTTCTCATTGATGGTAATCTAGTCGTTTCTTTTTCTTCTTCCCCACTTTCTATATCATGAAGAAAATTATAGGTTTGATAGAGTAGACTAGCAAATTCCTGTGAGTTCTCCCTTACTTCAAAACGAATTGCTTTTACAGCAATTGCTTGACCAATCGATTGCTCCCTTGACGGGGAGGATTGATCATCTACACTATCATCTGTAGTTCTATATAATAATTTTAATCCCTCATAAACTTCCTCGTTATCACTAAACCGTTCCTTTATCCACCGCAAGACAAATTGTAATAGGACAATGGCATAAATAAGTGACAGACATTCATCTCCAAAAGATTTTTTCGATAAACGTTTAAAGTATTCCGCTTGTGTCACAACTTCAAATATGATTAAACGAATTGGATACAGGAGGGCATGTCCACTGTTGATATATAATTTTTCTCGATCTTTATACATAGCCAACCAAATATCCCTAACTAATGAGATAGATTTTCTTGTCGAGAGAGCTAATTGACATTGGATATGCTCATGTTCAAGTATTGGTTGTAAAAGCTGCAAAAATAATAGTTCCTCATCCTCACTTACTAATAGGAGTGGTTTTTCTAATTTCGTCAAATCGATTTCGATACCGTTTATTAACATTGCCTAGCCCCCTTCCAATAAATTCTTACAGCATGAAATAAACCTTGATCATCACAGTAAGGTAGGGTTGAATTCCGTTGTGATTGGCACCCCAATCAACTTATATACAGCGTTTTTAATAAATCTCGCATATATTTTCAATTTTTTAACTATATTTCGACAAAAATTTATAAATACCTTTTTAAAAAAAAGTCCTTTTTTTATTTCCTTACAACAAAATTTTAATACTACTACAATAGTCTACTCTCAATAATCTACTAACATTAAAAAAATCTGCAAAACTTTAAGAACTGACCCCCCTCACAAAACAGAGTGTTGTAAGGATTGGTGGATCAACCGCAAAAAGTAGCAGATTCTAGATTGCTATTTTATTCTATTATATGAAAGTGATAATAAAAAGAAATTATCGAGTAATTTCATTTTCAACAAATACTTTAAATTGTTGCAAGCATTGTTTGACTGCACCTTTTTGTTCAAGTACTGCATTTCGTAGTGATGTTGTTTTCTCTTCATCCTTAACGATTTCACTATAAAGTGCAAAAATTGCCGATAATAATTGTTCATTCTCTTCCTGGTCAATGCTAGGTAAAGAATATGCAGAAATCGTTAGCAATTGTTCAACTTTTTCAGGTGTTTTTTGTAACTCATTAGTTGAATAATAAGTTGATGCCGCTAAAAAATAGCAAAGCTTTGCACAACAATCTATAAACAAATGCCAATATGTATTGGCACTTGGTAATTCACCCGCCTTATTGTCAATATACTCTTTGTAGAAGGTTGTAACTTGTATATATAAAGGCTTTAGCTCTCTCATAGCTTTTGGATAATTATTAGATGTATCCAAATAGTCAAATACAATATCATTCATTTTCTCTTGAAGTTTTACAATATCTAAATGATCACGAATTACTTGAATTTCCATTTTACCACTCTCCCATGTTGTCATTTGTTTTCTAAACGTCATTCCTACCCCTCAAAGCAGTCCTGTACATTCCAAACAAACTGATTTATTATCTATTGGAATTATTTAAATTATAGCAATAAACCAAATAAAGAAGTGGTCACATGAAAAAAATAAGACAATTTCGTGAATTATTAGCATTTTGAGCACGTAAGAAGAACAATTTTGGTAAAATTATATTCTTTGTACATAATAATCAAATAAAGATTGCTCTTTCGTTCGATCAACAATTTCTATAATACTTCCTTGTGCATATTTTTTTATTCTTTTTTGTGGTATATAAAAATAGGCAGTGTTTGTAATTAACCACTCACTAAGCGTTAGTTCACTACCTGGCTGTTGATTTGTCAAAATACATTTATGCCGAAGTATATCCGCCATTTTATAAAAACCATCCGATAGCTCGTAAGCCGAAACATCAAAATTAAAAATAGGACTAACAACCTGTCCAACATCAAAGATGTGTATTGTTTGTCCTTCTTCATCTATAGCTAATTCTACAGTGCTAATTTCATCGAATAGATTTAAGCCCCTATATTCCATTTGGTAGATGTGCTCCATCATTAAACGTCTCCTTTAATAGGTTCTACAGCAAATGTTGAAGGAGCCATAATGTGAAGCTGCCCAAACACTCAGGCGACTATCTCTCCATCTTAAATTGTATAGATACCCTAACAAAAATCGTAGACTCCTCTTTACAACGATCCTATTGTAACATAGAAAAAGTAGCTGTCTTAAATTGAGACAGCCACTTCCATAAAATAGCTCATCACCATAACTGAATGTGATTTTCGTGCCGCCTGGGCGCTTTTTATTTTTATCGATAAATTATTTGAGTTTATCGATGAAAATTTTAAATTTATCGCTCAACTTTTTAAATTTATCGATATAACAGATTTTAAAAGTTGTTTAGCCTTGTACACGTGTAATTTTTATATCTTTCAAGATGGTATTCACTACCCAGCTTGCAGCAATTAAACCCGCCACTGAAGGAACAAAGGCGTTGGAAGATGGAGGCATTTTTGCCTTACGGATAGCTGCATCTGGTTTTCCGACATGCTCCACGACATCTGGACGAACTACAATAGGACTCTCATCTGAGAACACAACCGTTACTCCTTTATGAATACCATCCTTGCGTAATTTCGTACGAATTATTTTAGCCAATGGATCCGTATGCGTTTTAGAAATATCCGCAATTTTGAAACGAGTTGGATCCATTTTATTAGCTGCACCCATACTAGATATAATTGGTATATTGCGCTTTAGACATTCCTTCATAATATGAATTTTATACATCACTGTGTCACTTGCATCAATGACATAATCTATGCCTTGTGCGAAAAATTCCTCATATGTTTCCTCCGTGTAAAACATATGCATATCAATTACTTCACATTCCGGATTAATATCAGCAATACGCTCTTTCATGACACCCGACTTAGATTTACCGACTGTTGAAATATAAGCAACTAATTGACGATTCACATTTGTAATATCTACATTATCCTTATCTACCAAAATAATGCGGCCAATACCACTTCGTGCACATGCCTCAGCAGCAAATGAACCTACACCACCTACACCAAGAATCGCTACCGTTGTATTTTTTAATTTTTCGAGTCCCTCTGTTCCTATTGCGAGCTCGTTACGTGAAAATTGATGTAACATCCTTACACTCTCCATCTATTGAATTTTTATCACGCTTTAACGGGCAGTAATTTATCTATACCGAAAGCGATACGTCAGGTACAAGACTCCCACCTCAAAAGAAGTTAGGTAGGAGATAAACTGCCTGTAAAAGCCCGATTGGTGATCAGCGGTGGATAAAGCCTCCCACTGATTACTTTATTAGTAAACCTAGTTAAATACTAAGATAAAATCAAACCTATCTTACATTTTATCACGATATTCATCAAGTAAAAATTATAACTAAAAAAATTAAGTATTCCTAATCAAATACTTTTTTAGTATGTAAAGTTTGAATTGAGCCCATAAAAATCTATATGTTTGTTTAGGCAATTGAATAAAGCGTAATCCAATTGCCTATAGTCTTATCACTTTCATTCCTGTTCATAATTTTTGGAGAAACATTCCGCAAAATTTGGACCGAGCTGGACGTTTTTTTGCTTGAAGGCTGCAATTACTGCCCCGCCAATCGGTTGTAAGACTGGTGCCATAAATTGCAATGGTATCTCGTCAGCTCGTGCAAATTGCTGTAATTTCGCCATAAAATAGGCTTCGTTTGTAAAGACGCCGCCTGCTAACACGACAGGTACATCCGCTTGTTCCCACTTCATATGAGAGTAGCATGCTTTAATTGCCACATAATATTTTTCACAAGCATCTTCAATGATTCGACTGGCAACGTCATCTCCTTTTTCAGCAACATCAAATACATGTTTACTTAACGGTGCAATCACTGTCCGAGGATGCTCCTCTCCATATATAAACTCTATTAATTGTGGTACATTTTCCACAGAGAAATAACGCAATACAACATCTGTCAAAGCTGTTGAGTTGCCTCTCCCATCATAACTTTGAAAAATAGCCTTCAGCACTTGAACTCCTAAATCATAGCCACTGCCCTCATCATCAAAAAGATAACCCCAGCCCCCTACTCTATGAAAATGTTGCTCACGATCGTAGCCCATTGTGATAGCGCCTGTCCCTGCAATTTGCACAATACCTGCCTGCCCAAGTGTGCCTGCATAAAGTGCAATTAGAGCATCATTATCAACAATCACATGTGCTGTTTTAGGAACGTATTGACGTACTATCGATTCTACAACTTCTTCTGCCTGTAGCTCCTTAACTCCAGCCATGCCAGCAAAACAACTATCTATGGCTGCAAATACTTGCGGATTTTTATGTTGCAAATTTAGTAATATATCATGAATTGTTGACTTAAAATATTGAATACCCATAGCTGTTGGGTTACTCCGAGTCGTTACTACTTTAGCATAAACATTGCCAAGTTCATCACAAATCACTGCTGACGTTTTCGTTCCACCACCGTCAATCGCTAATACATACATATCTCTTTGCTCCTTTCTTTTCAATCCATTTCACCCTGTCTTATTTGTAGTTGTTACTACAGAAAATATTGGTAAATCAAGATTAAAAAGGTTCATCATCAAAAGTTGTGGATGACTTTTGTTAAAACGTCTACTTTGCAAATAAGTTGATTGGAGTGGAGGCTGGGCGACTCCTTGGGGATCAGCGAATAGAGGAACGAAGGCTAAAATCATCACGTCCTGTGATAACGCCTTCGTGACCAACATCGGTGCTGTTGCTGTCGCTTCGTTGCACTACGCTTTCGCACAGAATGAACCCCTTTTGCTGCCGCTACGTTAACACTACGCTTTCGCGCAAAAAACATCTGTTGGCCCGAGACCCTGCAGCGAAGCGAAGCGGCTCATCGGACGCCCCCAGGAAGCTCTGCTCTGCGCGAAAGCGAAGCGTCAGCGGCAAATGTTTTATCTGTGCGAAAGCGAAGCGACAGCAACAAATGTTTTCTGCGCGAAAGCGAAGCGGCAGCGATAAAAGCGCCCAGCTGGAACGGAAATCAACCACACGTTTTGTGATGAACCATAAAACAAGGGATTAAGCACTTTCAACTAATGGCTTAATCCCTTCTTCTGTAATCATTTCGTAAAGCCAAATGATGCCCATGGCCGAATATGCGCTAATAAGAATTTCTCTTCTTCTACAACTCTTGCAACAACATTGGTTGATCCGGCATTCGGCATTTCCTTTAAAACAATTTGGAGCTCACCCTTATAACGCACATCTAAATTATTATCGATTGTCACATCTCCCAATTTTAACGGATGGCTATCGTGTGCAGGGAAGTCACCATTTTTATATTTAACACGAGATTGCGTACTACGGATCACATAATCTGAAACATCACCACGATTAAAATGTGGCTCCTTAAAAAGGATGGCTTCTTCTAAAATAGACGTTTCAACAGACTGCTCAACTTTCAGCTCTAGCTTATGGCGATTTAATTGGCCTAATGCACGTATTTCTTCCTCAGAAGCATACATATTACCGATTATACAATCATCGATTAAACCAGTGTGCCATAAATCCTTCGCTTGCACAGTAATTGGCAGATGACGATGCTCTTCTAATGTTGGCAAGCCATGCTCGGTTTCTTCCCAAGGTCCAAACATCGCATGCTGTGATGAAATCATTGCTGCTGTTCGAATATGATTAGCTTTAAATTGTTGAGATGCCTGTAAAAAATGTTGACGTGATAGACCTGTGAATCGTCTCGGATAAAAATTATGACAGCCAATAATATTATCTATATTCGGTTGGTAGGATAATATGTTTTCTACATATTTAGTACCGTTACTAATATTCAACTCTATTTTTAGATTACTAGCATCGAGGGACATAAACGCTTCTTCTTGGCCTGAAAAGCCCATATCTAAGCGCAATGTCGCTAAATGATAATGTTCCTTAAAGTAAGCAATATCTTTATACGTTAAGCCTAAATCTTCGAAAACCGCTGGTGCAATATCAGCTGAAATTTCAAAGCCAAGCTGCTGCGCAAATTTGTTTATTTGCTGTAATTTTTGTCGTTCTTGATCGTTATTCAATGACATAAGACATGTAAATATTCGATCAAAACCATTGTCATGAGCGAGCTGAACATACCGCTTCATATCTTCTAGTGTACTATGCTGAGGATAAAGTGAAATCCCTAATCTTCTCAATTCAAATACCTCCGTTAGTTCACAATTACACTTCTACTTTTTGATTTTCTAATTCTGTAACATGCTGTTCGTTTTGAGACTCTGCTTCAATAGCTCGCTGTTCATTCTGCTTTGCCATACGGTTTGCCATTGATAAGAATGGTAGGTAAATACATATCGCAACTAAAATTAAGACGATACTGAGTACAGCACCACGCCATGATTGTGTTACTAAGAAACCATTAAGAATTGGAGGCGTAGTCCATGGAACTGCAATCGTTGCTGCCGGTACAAATCCCCATTTTGTTGCAAAAAAGGCGATTGTGACATTAATCATTGGCGTTAAGATAAATGGCATAAATAAAATCGGATTAAGGACAATTGGTAAACCGAATAGCAACGGTTCATTAATATTAAACAATCCTGGCGCTGCTGATAGTTTACCGACTGTATTATACTGTTTATTCTTTCTTGCAATGATGAATATAGCAATAATTAAGGCAATTGTTGTACCTGAACCACCCATATTAATAAAAGCATCAAAGAATGGTTTATTAATGATATAAGGCGCAGTTTTTCCAGCTGAAATAGCTGCAACGTTAGCATCTATTGCTTGTAAGTTAATAGATTGCATAAATGGCTCAATAATATTTGCCCCATGAATACCGAAAGACCATAAGAATGTTGGAATAAACGCTAAAATAAGGCCTGCTACCCATGTATTTGTTAATCCCATAAACGGCTCTTGAATTGATGAATAAAACGTTCCAATAATATCTGGAATATTAAATCCGGCAGAAATGATTGTACGTACTAATGCTAGTAAGCCAATCGTAATAATAGCGGGCAATAATGCAGCAAATGACTTTGAAACTGCAGCCGGCACACCTGCTGGCATTTTAATTAAAAGCTTAGGACTCCCAGATAAACGTGAGAAAATTTCTGCAGAAATCAAAGCTGCAATGAGAGCAACAAATATTCCTCCAGTACCCGTTGTTAATCCTGTTAAACCGCCTTCTCCAAACGTGCCAAATGTCATATAACTCGCAAGACCAATTACACCACCAGATAGCGCATCCTTGTCATAGCTTTTTGTCAAATGATAGGCTACGGAAAAGGCTAATAACAGAGAGATGATTCCAAATGTTGCTCCCCAAACATTGCCGCCCCACTGTGTCCAAGTTTCATGTTTCCAGATGGCATCGAGTGCATTTTGATAAAATTTGATAGGCAAATTATTAACAAGAATCGCAAGAGATCCAACAATTGTTAACGGCATGATCGTAATAAAACCGTCTCGAATGGCAACTAAATGACGCTGATTCCCTACTCTAGCAGCAACCGGAACAAATTTTTCTTCTAAAAAACGGAACATTTCACACACTCCCTTTGCTTTTTTATTGTGACATCAAGGCTTGATGCTACTCCCCATTGATTCGCTCATACAATTCAATCATTTCCGTTGCCAAATCGCGAAAGGTAATGGCATTCATTAAATGATCCTGCGCGTGAATTAACAGCATTGACACTTCTACTTTTTCTCCCCTTGCTTCTTGTGACAGTAGAGCCGTCTGAGAATGATGCGCTTCAATCAATGCATCGTTAGCTAACTGTATTTTTTCCTTTGCTTCTTGAATCTGTCCTTTTTTTGCTAGCTGGATAGCCTCCATACACTCACTTCTCGTATTACCACTATGCACAATCAATCCCATAATGGATTCCATCAAAACTGTTTCTTCCATTGCCGTATCCCCCTTAACCTATCAACGTTAACGCCTGCTTTAAAACATTTTCGCCATTCATCATGCCATAATCCATCATGTTAATAACATCAATTGGAAATCCCATGTCCGTGTATTTTTTTTCAAATGTCCCTTTTAAGTAGCGGACTTGTGGACCCAGTAGCAGCACATCTGCCATTTTAGTAGCTAATATTTTGTCAACCTCACTTTCAGCGATCGCATAAATATCTGCCTCAATGTTTTGTTCTTGTGCAGCTTTTTGCATCTTTGACACTAGCAAACTAGTACTCATTCCAGCCACGCACACTAGCATAATGTTTTTCATCAAAACACTCCTTTTCATGATTAAGTTCGTCTTTCTAACTATCTTTATTTTTATGATTTTTTAACTATGAAATCGTTTTCTTATGATGAGAATAGCATTAATTGGTATATACCACAATATACTTTATACACCATTTCCTACCTTGTAAAAAGACCTTTAAAAATTGGGCTATAACTCTGTTACAGACTACTGAATGGATTCACCTAACTGGTATAGTCCAGAAAAAAGATCAAAAAAAATTCTACATTCATATCTACTTTTCAACAAATGACACTCCAATACTTAAAAGTATTCATAGAAGGTCGGTTTATTAGAGGGTACCGCTAACTGCCAACGATTAATTATCTCTTCAGCTACTTTTTTATTTGCATACAAGACCGAGTCCTTTACAGAAAGATAGCCAACCATCATAGCTGAAAAAAGATTTATTGGTAATGTTAACATATGCATTTCTGAGATAGAATTTGTCTCAATTATCGAGACATCTCCACTTTTATTTATTATATATATGTGCTCATTCCAACTACAAAATTCATCTTCAATTTGAATATATAACGGTTCCTGAATATAGCCCCAAGGATAATGTTGCATAAACCTCAAAACGTCTACTATTCTTACCATCACATCCTGAACGACTTCCTTTTTAAACTGTGTTTCTTTAAAATAGAAGCCAAATTGATGATCGTTAGAAGTGACTCCTTTAATGCTACTTACACTCGCTGCATGCGACGTTACAAAACGCCAAATTGCTTGTTCTGCAAGTAAATCCTCAGCTATAAAATCATGAATCTCAAACGTCTCATCCTGAATAGTATAACGAATATAGCCTGCAATTTTATCAGACTTAAAATATGCCGCAAAATGACTATCAGGCATCCTTCTCTCTATTCTTTTCCACCAAGCATCATCTCGTAGCATACTTCCATTATTGAAGAGTGCCTGTGCATTATAGAAATCCTTAATCGTCTGAAATAGATCACGATCTGGCCATTCAAAGCTCATACGTTTTACTACGTCTAGCCCCTTTCCGAAAAAAGGAAACATCAATTGTGGAATGGTGTAATAAAGCTTCTCAAAAAATAATTCCCAGCCAAAGTAACGATAAAAGGCTACAGAAAATGGTGCTAACACAGAAATACTTTGCCCATTTTCTCGCATTTTCTTAAGTGCCTCTGTCATCAGCTTTTTGATAATCCCTTGCTGCCGATACTCAGGATAGGTTGCAACAAAGCCAATTCCACCCATATCATAATTTTCTTCATGAATTGTCATATTAAGTGGCAATATTAATAACTGACCGACTACTTTATGTTCATCGTAAGCACCTAATGTTGTGCTATGTTCAACCCAATAGTGAAAATCATCGCGGCGTGCACCAGTATACTTATTAGGGAAACAATAATCTCTTAATTGATGTACCTGCTTATAATCTTCGGGTGGAATTATTTTTATTTCCATATGCAAAATCACCTCCGTTTAAAACAGAATATTCAAACAATTTAAAATAAACTTAATAACTACCTTGAATCATTATAGTTCTCCCCTGAGATACAACAATGCCTTTTATTTCTAGCATTCCTCTCCAATTCCTTTAGAAACAATTACTTCTGTTACTGTTTGAAAAAGCTGTTCAGCATCTGGCCCATCTGCTGAAATTTCTACAATGCTTCCGGGTGCTACTCCTTGTGCCATAACACCCATAATTGATTTTAAATTGACCGATTTCTCTTTATAGGTTAACTGAACGTCACACTCAAATGGTGTGACTGCAGTTACAAGTAAAGCTGCGGGTCTAGCATGTAGTCCCTCCGGCGCTGTTATTTTATATATTTTCTTCATAGATATCCCCCCTTTATTTAAAGTTAATTCGATGTTGATAATAGGCGATCATAGCCTCATTATGAGACGAATCCGAGTCAACATTATTACTTTTAAAAACTGGTAATACTTCTTCAGATATGGCCATGATCTCAATAACTTCACTGAATAATACATTTAAAATAATTGAACCAACAACTGTAGAGGCTGGTGCATATTGCATTTCATTGAGATGCAGCAAACCATCTCCTATTGGTGTATGCGTATCGATAACTATATCTACTACATCCTCTAAGCGCTGTCCACTTTGATGACGTGACGGCTGTTCACAATAAGCAAGAGATTGCAGAGACATAACAAGAACCCCTGCTTCTTTCGCTAAAAGTGCTACATCTATAGGTGCTTGATTTCTCCCAGATGTTGAAATGACAATGCAAACATCATTTTCATGAAAATCAAAATGATCTTTATACTTGTCAATTATAGTCGGGTCCTTCTCGTTATTTGATGATGTCATTGCTCCTGCATGTAATGTTAAAGGTTCAATAATTATAGGACGTACAGGTACAAGCCCTCCCGCACGATAGAATGCGTCCTGTGCTAAAAGGTGCGAATGGCCACAACCAAATAATTGGACAATTCCTCCGCGTTGAAGCCTTTGCACAATTATTTGTGCGGCTTCTTTTATTTGGGCATATTCTTGTTCCTTTACGACCTGCATCAGCTTTTGTATTTCTAGAAAATATACATCCATAGGATCACCTTTTAATTTCACTAATGAATTTGTATCGATCAGCTCGATAAGTACTTCTCACAAGCTCAAACGGAACTCCATCAGATAAATAACTTGTACGTTTAATAATTAGCACAGGTGCAGTATGATTAATTTGTAGGAATTTACCATCTTCTTTTGAAACAATAGCTGCCTCCATTTGCTGAACAGCATTTCCAATTTTTTGATGAAATTTTGCTTCAATTAACGCATATAATGACCCCATTATTTTCTTTTCATCTAATTCTGGGTATACTTTTACCGGAATATACGTTCTTTCGATTGCCATCGGCTTGGAATCTGCACTACGAATTCGTACTACATAGAATACTTCTTCTTCCGGCACTAACATTAAATCTCCAGCAACATCGACTGGTGGCACGATTTTCTCAAAGCGTAAAACTTTACTGCTTGGTTCCATCCCCCTAGCCCGCATATCCTCTGTGAAACTTGTTAATCCTTTTAGTGGTTGTTCTAATTTTGGATTAGCGACATATGTACCTCTGCCTTTTTCACGATACAACAATCCACTATTGACTAAATTTGTGATTGATTGACGAACAGTCATTCTACTAACATCAAACTGCGTAGAAAGCTCTCGCTCAGAAGGTATATTTTCACCGATTTTGTATTCTTCTAAATAAATACGTTGTTTTATTATCTCTTCTATTTGTATATAGATAGGTATATGAGAATTTTTATCTAACAAGTCTTGCACCATCCTTATCTCCTCTTTACTTTCATTTCTCAAATACAACTTTACCTCGACAAATAGTTTTTTGTACATCTAAATTTTCATCCAGTAAAACAAAATCTGCATCATAGCCTTCTGCAATACGACCTTTAGTTGCAAGATGTAATTGCTTAGCAGCATTCGTAGAGGACATTGCGACAACTTCCTGCAATGAGCAATTGGTGATTGCTTTCATATTTTTTACTGCTTGCTCCATCGTTAATACACTACCAGCTAAAGCGCCATTAGATAAATGAGCTCCATCCTTAGAAACATGAACGGTTTGACCACCTAAATCATAATCACCGTAATGCAAGCCTTTTGCCCGCATCGCATCGGTAACTAAGATAATACCCTCTGCCCCTTTAAAACGATACGCTAGCTTTACAGCTTGAGGATGACTATGCACAAAATCTGTGATAATTTCAGCTTTCACTTGATTCTCTAAAAGTACTGCACCAACGACACCCGGATTGCGATGATGAAAAGGGCTCATTTGGTTATATAAATGTGTAGCCTGCCTTACTCCCAATTCAACAGCCTTACCCACCTCTTCAATTGATGCGTCAGAATGTCCAATGGAAGCAATAACATGTAAATTCTTTAACGATTCAATAAATGTAAAACCTCCATCTACCTCAGGTGCAATTGTGACTTGTTTAATGCGTTGCTTACTTATTTTTTGCCAGGATGCAAATTGCTCAATAGACGGTAAAATAATGTGCTCTATTGGCTGTGCGCCTGCCCGTTTTTTCGATACGTATGGCCCCTCTATGTGTATACCTAATAAGCTTGCTTCATCATCATTATTTTCAAATAGAGCAACATTAGCTAAAGCGCTTTCAATTGCTTCTATAGATTGCGTCATTGTAGTAGCAAGGAAGCCCGTAACGCCTTCCTGTACTAAAGAGCGTGCCATTTGATGTAATGCAAATTGCGTAGCATCCATCACATCATGCCCTGCAGAGCCATGTATGTGCATATCAATATAGCCAGGTAGCAATAACCAACTTTTATCTTTGCCATCTATATAATGCTCAGCCTCATCAGTTAAGTTATGACTTATTTTAATAATCCTTCCATTATTAATGAATATGTCGCCCTTAAATGGTGCTTCATCATGATTGACTATCATAACATTGGAAATTAATAGCGTATTTTTCAATAGATCACCCCCTAACCGTTTTTTAAGGAGCTTGACTGAAGCTAATAAGCAACCTTTAAATTCGGTATAGTTGTCTATACCAATTATATAATACTTTCCTGAAAATAAAAAGTGATTTTTTAGTATTTTCTAATTTTTTTCACAACACTTGATTTACAAACTATTAAACTATTCTAACTTCGCGTCTCTTAGAAATGGACGATTTCTAAGAACACCTTATTGGTTAGGTTAAATCCTCTTCAACAGTTGTCTTTTTGAATAAACCAATTGCTTGCACTAAAAAAAGGAGCTACTTCAATGCTCCTTTTGTGCTTATTAATTATGTATGACGAATCCCAGTTGTGCCGTTATGCCAAGAAACATTCGTTTTGAACCCGCAATTTGCAGGGGGGTGCCCGCTTTGCAGCTTTAAACGTCCCGCTCCGCTTGGGGCTTGTTTGCGACTACAAAATGAAGGCTCCCGATTCTAAAATGTTCGGTCAAAACTGTTAAGTAAAGCTGGCAATTAGACAAACACATCAGGATTCGTATTACAGTTATAATAACACTATTTTTCTGATAATTCAAACTCTTTTCTTTTAAAAAATCTAATTTCTTGCGAAAACGCAAAAAATACCTAGATTCCCAACAGTTTTTGCTAGAGAATCCAGGTATTTAGAAATACTAATTATTTTCTGAATGGTTTGATTGCTAAACTTAACTCACTCAATTGATCTGGAGACACTTCACTCGGTGCGTTTGTCATTAAGCAGCTAGCACTAGCAGTTTTCGGGAATGCAATTGTATCACGTAAATTGTTGCGACCTGCAAGTAGCATTACGAAGCGGTCAAGACCAAATGCTAGTCCTCCGTGTGGCGGTACACCGTATTCAAATGCTTCTAATAAGAAACCAAATTGTGCCTTAGCTTCTTCATCTGTGAAGCCAAGTAATTTAAACATTTTTTCTTGTAAGTCGCGCTCATAAATACGTAATGAACCACCGCCAAGCTCATAACCGTTTAATACGATATCATACGCCTGTGCCCGAACTGCTGAAGGATCCGTATCCATTAACGGGATATCTTCATCGAATGGACGTGTGAATGGGTGATGAGCTGCATAGTAACGACCATCTTCCTCAGAGTACTCAAACAATGGCCAATCTGTAATCCATAGGAATGCAAATTCTGATTCGTCGATTAAACCTAAATCTTGACCTAATTTCGTACGAAGTGCACCTAGAGATGCTGCTACAACAGACGCTTTATCAGCTACAAATACTAAAATATCGCCCACTTCAGCTTTCATACTTTCGATTAATGAGGCTGCTAATGCCTCGTCAAAGAATTTTGCAATCGGTCCGTTTAAGCCTTCTTCTGTTACTTTTAACCAAGCAAGACCTTTTGCTCCATAAATACCAACAAATTTTGTTAGTTCATCCATGTCTTTACGAGAGTATTTATCTGCTGCACCTTTAATGTTGATACTCTTTACTTGCTTACCTTGTGCTACTGTATCAGCAAATACTTTGAAATCACAGCCGTCAAAAATATCGTTTAATGCGACTAGCTCTAAACCAAAACGTACGTCAGGTTTATCTGAGCCGTAACGATCCATTGCTTCTTGATATTTCATACGTTGGAACGGAGCTGGAATATCAATACCTTTTACTTCTTTCATAACTGCCTGGATTAAGCGTTCATTCATTTCTAAAACTTCTTCTTGTGTAAAGAAGCTAGTTTCAATATCTACTTGAGTAAACTCTGGCTGACGGTCAGCTCGTAAGTCTTCATCACGGAAGCAACGTGCAATTTGGAAGTACTTCTCGAAACCAGACACCATTAATAATTGTTTAAATAGCTGAGGTGATTGTGGTAATGCATAAAATTCACCTTCATGGACACGTGATGGTACTAAATAGTCACGAGCACCTTCAGGAGTTGATTTTGTTAAAATTGGTGTCTCTACTTCTAAGAAACCTTCATTTTGTAAGAAGTTTCGAATTGTACGAGTAACGTCTGAACGCATTTTGAATGTATCAAACATAACAGGACGACGTAGGTCAAGATAACGATATTTTAAACGTAAATCTTCGGATACGTCCGTGCGATCTTCGATTTGGAATGGTGTTGTTTTAGCTGTATTAATAACGATTAATTTTGTTGCTTCTACCTCAATTTTGCCGTTTGGAACATTTGGGTTGATTTGATCTTCTGCACGAAGAATAACTGTCCCTTCCACTTCAATTACGTACTCACTACGCACTTTATCGGCTAAAGCATGTGCCTCTGCTACATCAGGGCTAAACACTACTTGTGTGATTCCAGTGCGGTCACGTAAATCAATGAAAATTAAACCACCTAGGTCGCGACGACGTTGTACCCAACCTTTTAATACGACTTTTTCGCCTTTTAATGCTTCTGAAAGTTCATTACTAGCATGTGTTCTTGTTGCCATTTATTTAATTCCTCCAAAATTTATTTGGCTAATCATCATGTCTTAGGGTTGATTTCCGTTCCGACTGGGCGCTTTTATCGCTGCCGCTTTGCTTTCTCGCAGAGCTACCTGGGGGCGCCGATGAGCCGCTAATCCCCAAGGAGTCGCCCAACCTCCACTCCAATCAACTTATCCGCATGACATACGTTTTACAAAATGTCATTCCAAACTTTTGATGATAGACCATTTATTTTACTTATGTAGCATACATTTCCTACTAAGTAGCAAATTGATGCTAAGGAAAATTAGATTTCATTTCATTGTAAATAATAAGTTATCTGTCCAAAATGCAGCGTAGATTTATGAATCATTTGGACAGATAATCCTGTATTGATATAAACGATTGATGCTTGTGTTCGTTTATTGTTTTAATAGGTAGTTCACTAATTCTGAGAACGCTACTTTTTGTTGTTCACCAGATTCCATATGTTTAACAGTAGCTACTTGCTCTTCAAGCTCTGTTTCTCCTAAAACAATAGTATATTTTGCACCTAAACGGTCTGCGGATTTCATTTGAGCTTTCATTTTGCGATCTAAATAATCCATCTCCGTAGAAATGCCCTTTGCACGGAAGGTACTTGTTAATTCAACCGTTTTTAGCTTCGCTTCTTCGCCCATAGCAATCATATAGACATCAAGTCCTGATGCTGTGTCCAATTCAACACCCTCAGCTTCAAGTGCAAGCAATAAACGCTCAATACTCAATGCGAAACCGATACCTGGTACTTCCGGTCCACCGATTTCTTGCACAAGGCCATTATAGCGACCCCCACCACAAAGTGTAGTAATTGCTCCAAAGCCAGAAGCCGTTGACATAATTTCAAATGTCGTATGATTGTAATAATCAAGACCCCTTACAAGATTTGGATCAACCTCATACGAAATTCCCAGTGTATCTAAATACGTTTTAACTTGAGCGAAATATGCCGCTGACTCCTCTGTTAGGAAATCAGTTAATGCAGGTGCAGATTTCATTAATGGGTGCTCACGGTCTACTTTACAGTCCAAAATGCGTAGTGGGTTTTTTTGCAAACGATTTTGGCAATCCGAACAAAACTCATGAATATGTGGTTCGAAGTGTTGTAGCAATGCTGCACGGTGTGTATCACGTGTTTCTTTGTCGCCAAGTGAATTAATGACTAATTTTAAATCCTTTAAACCTGCTGATTCATAGACATCCATTGCTAGTGCAATAACTTCCGCATCAATAGCTGGATCAGCTGAACCAATTGCTTCTACTCCAAATTGAACAAATTGACGGTAGCGCCCTGCTTGTTGACGTTCATAACGGAACATTGGCCCTAAATATGAAAGTTTTACTGGTTGATCAGGTGCACCAAACATTTTGTGCTCAACATAAGCGCGAACTACTCCAGCTGTATTCTCCGGACGTAATGTTAACGAACGGCCACCGCGATCTTCAAATGTATACATTTCCTTTTGAACAACATCTGTTGTTTCACCAACACCACGTGCAAATAAATCTGTTTGCTCAAAAATTGGTGTGCGAATTTCATTGTAGCGATAGACACGACAGATATCACGGATAACAGCTTCTATCTTTTGCCATTTTTCTGATTGACCCGGCAAAATATCTTGTGTCCCTCGTGGCACTTTAAAACTCATATAAAAACCTCCTTTATAAATTGCTTATGAGCAAGCTCTTCTGGACTTCTCTCATTCTTTTGTCCATAAAAAAAGCCCTCGCCCCCTGCATAATGCAAGGGACGAGAGCTGTATAAGCTTCCGCGGTTCCACCCTAGTTGACGCATCAAATACATGCGTCCTCCTCCTGATCGGATAACGGCCGATTCCGTTTTTTCCTACTAAGCATTACTTTTCAGAAAAAAGCCTCTCAAGTGTTTTTCACGAAATACATTTTTGTAGGAAAGATTTCAGCCTAGGTCTTTCCCTCTCTTCTCCAATAGAGGTATACGCTACTTGCTTGGTCATAAGCGATTAATCATTTTTTGATTACCCTTTATGTTAGTCACAACAAAAGGCAATGTCAACTGTTTTTATTTTTTTTACAATACATTCGTTATAATAACAATTTCCATTACCTTTTTCCCACGAATTTTATTACAAAAGCATGGTAAAATAGCACAAGATAGGAGGAATCTGATGAGGACAAAACTTTTAAATATTATAATCATCTTCGTACTAGTGCTAATGATTGCGATTCCAAGTATGAATAATATTCAAAGAGCACTAGCCGACACCAGTGATTTAAAAGTAACTGGAATGATTCTTCATTTACGTGAGGGACCTGGACTGTCTTATCCAATCATTACGACATTAAATGAGGGTGATCCGTTAACCTCTATTAGCCGTGAAGGAGATTGGATTAAAGTAAAAGCAGGTGATTACGAAGGTTGGGTAGCATCCTGGCTAACAGCTTCAATAAACGATAAACAAACGATTGATAAAACCTTGATTTCACAGGTCGATCGTCTAAATATCCGTACTGAGCCTGACGTATCTTCAGCAGTTCTTGGACAATTATCAATAGGCAACCAAGCAAAACTTATTGAAAAAAATGGCGAATGGGCGAAAATAGATTGGAACGGACTAGTAGGTTGGGTATCTACTGACTATGTTACAATCAATGACCTACCTGAAAAAAAGGCTAAAGCTGATGAACCTAAAATTGAAGTATCTACAAAAAATGTAAATAAAGATACAACGTTTACAGTTTTAGTGGATGGACTTAATGTTCGCCAAAAATCAGACTTAAATGCTAAAAAAATAGGAACTGTTTCAAAAGGACAAGCCTTTAAAGTGTTGGCTCAAGAGCATAACTGGGTACAAATTCAATATAACGATAAAAAAGCAGGCTGGATTTATAGCTTTTATGGTACTTTTTCAAATATAGAAAAATCGACATCAAAATCTTCTTCTGCCTCAGAGCTTGAATCTGTCACAATCATTTACAACGGGACAAACCTACGGACAGATGCAACAACAGCTGCTGATGTTGTCAAACGTGTAGATGCTGGTGAAACATACCCTATTGTAGGAGCTAAAGATAATTTTTATGAAATACAAGTAGATGACAAAACTGCATTTGTGGCGAATTGGGTCGTTACTACTACTTCGTCGAGTAAAGCTACTACTACTACTATAAAAAAGGAAAAATCCGAACCACGCAAGAAAGGCACTTTAAATGGGTTAACTATTGTTGTAGATGCTGGACATGGTGGAAATGATCACGGCACTACAGGACAACGTGGAACAGATGAGAAGGAAATTACCTTGAAAACGGCATCTCTTCTTGCTTCAAAGTTGAGTGCAGCTGGAGCAAATGTTGTCATGACAAGAGAATCAGATGAATATGTTGCACTCCGTAAACGCGTATCAATTGCGCACCAGTACGAGGCAGATGCTTTTATCAGTATTCATTATGATGCAACAGACGATAGCTCCATTAATGGCTTCACCTCATATTATATGAATAGTAATCAACAGGGTCTTGCAGAGGCAATAAATCAGGGACTCACAAATAAAATAGATTTAAAGAATCGTGGTACCCAACAAGGAAATTATTTGGTTCTACGAGAAAATCGTCAAAAAGCTGTCCTCATTGAGCTAGGCTACTTAAGTAATGGTAGTGAGGAACGTGTTATTACAACCGCTAAATACCGAGAACAAGCTACTCTCGGTATCTATCAAGGCATCTTAAATTACTTTAACGAAAATTAATAAGGTGAAACTTGAATCCGTGGGGGTTTTCTTCACCCACGAATTCTTGGTCTCACCAACCGGGCATTTACGGGCAGTTAATGCTAGGTAAATTTCCACTAAAATAAGCTGCGAAGGAAAGTAGAATTGTACTTCCCTTGCAGCTTATTTATTATTATCAGTCAACTATGAGATTGAGGAATGTATGTAAGTTGATTCGTGGAGTCTGGCCGCCCTCTAGTTGCATTTCTTATTTACAGTGCTCACCGTCAAATATTTTACACACGCAAAAGAAAAAGACCCCTACTCACATTACATGAGTTTAGAAGTCCTTATGCACACTTATTTTTTTCTCGTTGCCAATGTAACCCATACAATATCCTCCATACGAATGAAGAAAGGGCTGCGGCTAACTTCTACTACGATATCCTCAGGTAATACAGAGATTAACTTTCCTTGCTGGATACTTTTTTCAGTTTGTACTACAATGGGCTGATCAATCATCATGTTAAGAGTTTCGTATAAATATGGATTTGATATGCTTCCTAGTTGCGTCATCTTCGAGACACTTCCTTCCTACAAAACTAACCATACTATTTAATGTATGAAGGAATTAAAGGAAATGTACCATTTATTTAGACTCAAGAAGTATTGTAATCGGGCCATCATTTATAAGTGCAACATCCATCATTGCACCAAATATCCCCGTCTCCACATGTAAGCCATGTGCTCGTAAGGCATTATTGAAAGCCTCCCATAACGGTTCCGCAACTTCTGGTCTTGCTGCACTTGTAAAACTTGGACGATTCCCCTTTTTTGCATCCCCATACAGAGTAAATTGTGAGACGGATAGAATAGCCCCTCCATGCTCTAAAATGGAATGATTCATTTTTCCATCAGCATCTTCCCAAAGGCGGAGATTAGCTACTTTTTTTGCTAAATATTCAACATCCTCTTGCGTGTCCTCATGTGTAATGCCAACTAGAAGAACATAACCGCTATCAATAGCTCCCGTTACTTTTCCGTCAACCGTAACAGAGGCTGCTTTACTGCGTTGTAAAACTACTTTCATTCTTTAAAACCTCAATTCTCTCGTTGAATGCACCAGAAGATTTCTCTGTACATAATAAAGTTGCTATTGTCCAACCATCTATTTTAATAAAGTCGACAATTAGTTAATAACACGCTGTACTGAATATATATCAGGCGTTTGCTTAATACGTTCCACTACTTTATGCAAATGCGAAATATTTGAAATCGAAATCGTTAAATGAATCGTTGCCATTTTATCGCGGTCTGCACGACCACTCACTGCTAAAATATTCGTTTTCGTTTCGCTAACAATTTGCATGATTTCATTTAAAATTCCAGGTCTATCGAAGGCTGAAACTTCAATATCGACAGGGTATTCTTTTTTCTCTGGAGTAAGTCCGTGTTCCCATTCAACTTCTATTAAGCGTTCTTGCTCATCATCAATTTGAATATTTGGACAGTCTGCACGGTGCACTGAAACACCTCTACCTTTCGTAATGAAACCTACAATTTCATCCCCAGGAACTGGCGTACAGCAGCGTGAAAGTCGAATAAGCATATTGTCGATATCTTTTACGATAACACCCGATTCCGTACGTTTTTGAGGAATAGGGTTTTTCATTTTTTGTTCAATTTTCTCAAGCGCTTCTTCCTGTTCACGCTCTTTACGACGTTTTTCCGCTAGACGATTAACAACTTGCTGAGCTGTAATTCCATTCACACCAACAGCAGCATATATATCTTCTTCATTTGTATAATTAAATTTTTCGCATACACGCTTCAAATTTTCCGCTGACATTGTTTCTTTTACGTCAAAATCTTGTGCACGGATTTCTTTTTCTATCATCTCTTTACCTTTGATGATATTTTCCTCACGAAGATGACGTTTGAAAAACTGCTTTATTTTATTTTTCGCCTGTGAGGATTGGGCTATTTTTAGCCAATCACGGCTCGGACCGAATGATTGCTTAGAAGTTAAAATTTCAATAATATCTCCCGTTTTTAACGGTGTATCAAGGGGTACCATTTTACCATTGATTTTCGCGCCAATTGTACGATTTCCAACTTCTGAATGCACACGGTATGCGAAGTCGATAGGTACAGAGCCTGCTGGTAATTCAATGACATCTCCTTCAGGCGTGAATACATAGACCATATCAGAGAATAAATCAAATTTTAAAGATTCCATAAATTCTTCAGCATTCGAAGATTCGTTTTGGAACTCTAAAATTTCTCGGAACCACGTTAATTTTTGGTCGACATTTTGTTTTTCATTATCAACTTTTTTACCTTCCTTATACGCCCAATGCGCTGCAATCCCGTACTCGGCAATTTTATGCATTTCCTTCGTACGAATTTGTACTTCTAATGGGTCACCATAAGGACCAATTACTGTTGTATGCAGTGATTGATATAGGTTTTGTTTTGGCATCGCAATATAGTCTTTAAAACGCCCAGGCATCGGCTTCCATAATGTATGCACAATCCCAAGTACGGCATAGCAATCTTTAATACTATCGACAAGTACACGAATGGCTAATAAATCATAAATCTCGTTGAATTGTTTCTTTTGTAACACCATCTTACGATAAATACTGTAAATATGTTTTGGGCGACCATAAACATCCGCTTCAATTTCAACTTCTGTAAGCTGTGACTTCATCTCAGCCATTACATTGTCTAAATATGCTTCACGCTCATCACGTTTTTTCTTCATAAGACTGACAATGCGATAATATTGCTGTGGATTTAAATAACGAAGTGCTGTATCCTCAAGCTCCCATTTAACAGTCGAAATCCCTAGACGATGCGCAAGCGGTGCAAAAATTTCAAGCGTTTCTTTAGAAATACGGCGTTGTTTTTCTGCTGGTAAATGCTTTAACGTGCGCATATTATGTAGACGGTCTGCTAGTTTAATCAAAATGACACGTATATCCTGCGCCATAGCTACAAACATTTTTCGATGATTTTCTGCTTGTTGCGCTTCTTTAGATAAATATTTAATTTTCCCAAGCTTTGTTACACCGTCTACAAGCATTGCGACCTCTTCGCCGAACTCACGAACTAAATCGTCGCGCGTAAAATCCGTATCCTCGACAACATCATGTAAAAAACCTGCCGCAACTGTTTCAGGATCCATTTGTAATTCAGCTAAAATACCAGCTACTTGTACCGGGTGAATAATATACGGTTCACCTGAGCTTCGGAATTGCTCAATATGGGCATCCCTTGCTAATTCATATGCTTTTTTCACGAATGCGACATTTGCATCATTCATGTAGGATTTGACTAACTCAAAAACGTCCTCGGGAGTCAAAATTTGCTCTTTCGCCATAACATGTCCACCTTGCTCGTCAAATTTTTCAGATTAGATATAATCTTAATTGTATAAAATTTTGTGGGCTATTGTAAAGTAACTGTGTCATTTTGTTTAGTTATTCTCGTGAACAATGTGAAAAATGGAAAAAATATTCTCCGTAATGAATAAAAAGACCCTTTGCGAATTTAATATTTCGCAAAGAGCCTATCTCTCCATATAATGGTTACTCCACTAAAAATATAGCTTTTCACTATAACGTGTGGTTGATTTCCGTTCCGACTGGGCGCTTTTATAATCAAGAACAGATTTTAGTATTATCCATAATTGATTAGCTTAATTTATTATATGCTACAGCAATTTTTGACCCAACTACTGCATTATTTTTTACTAATGCAATATTGGCATCAAGGCTTTTACCTTCTGTTAATTCTTTAACTTTTCCTAGTAAGAATGGTGTCACATTTTTACCTTGAATACCGTTTTCTTCTGCTTCTACTAGAGCTTTTTCAATGATTCCCGTAATGAATGAATGCTCAAGCGCGTCAGACTCTGGGATTGGGTTAGCAATGACAGCTCCGCCTTTTAAGCCTAATTGCCATTTTGCACTTAGCATTTCTGCCACTTCTTCTGGAGTATCAAGCTTGAAGTTTACATCAAAACCACTTTGACGTGTATAGAATGCTGGTACTTCATCTGTACCAAATCCAACGACTGGTACACCTTTTGTTTCAAGATATTCTAAAGTTAAACCAATATCTAAAATAGACTTCGCACCTGCACAAATTACAGCTACATTTGTTTGTGCTAATTCTTCTAAATCTGCTGAAATGTCCATTGTTGTTTCAGCACCACGGTGAACGCCACCGATTCCGCCTGTTACGAAAATTTCAATACCAGCTAACTCAGCACAAATCATTGTTGCAGCTACTGTTGTTGCACCTAATTTTTTTGATGCTAATAGATAGCCTAGGTCACGACGAGATGTTTTAGCTACACCTTGTGCATTTCCGAACATTTCAAGTTCTTCATCTGATAAACCAATTTTAATTTTGCCATCGATTAATGCAATAGTTGCTGGTACTGCACCATTATCACGAACAATTTGTTCTACTTCACGTGCAGTTTGTACATTTTGTGGATATGGCATTCCGTGAGAAATGATTGTTGATTCTAATGCTACGATTGGTAAACCTTTTGCTTGTCCTGCTTTTACTTCTTCTGATAATACGATGAATTCTTTCATGTTGTTATTCCTCCATTTCACTTTTTAACAAATCAACTGATAGCTCAGGTCTTACTGTATATGGGGATGCAAGCGTATTTTTGGCATTCGTTAAGCCTGCATCAATACATGTTGCAAAGGATTGCCCAGTTAGCCAACTATGAATTACAGCACTTACAAATGCGTCTCCGGCACCTGTTACATCTTCAATTTTTTCTATAGCTTTAGCTGCGAAATGACTTGGCTTCGTTGTTGTGGAAGCTGCATACACACCCTTGCTACCCGCTGTAATAATTACATGCTCAGCACCTAATTTAAGAATTTCCTGCAAAGCCTTTTCGTAGTGTGCTGAGTTTTCGATTTTATGACCTACAATTGTCTCAGCTTCATCTGTGTTACAAATAAACCATGTTACACCTTGTAACGTATCCGGTAATCGATTCATTTTTGGCGAAGATACCGGTACGATGACAAATGGAATATCACGTGCAATTGCAACCTGCTGTATGTAAGCAACAGTTTCCTTTGGACAGTTTAAGTCCATAATAAAGCATCCTGCATTCATCAGCATTGCCTCATGTTTTTTTAGCAAACTTGGCAATAAAAGATCATATACTTCCATATTTGCTACCGCTAGTGCTAACTCACCTTGCTCATCCATAATTGCAGTATAGGAACCAGTCGAAGCGTCAGGTAGCTGCTCCACATAACGTAAATTCATAAATGGCTCTGAAGCTTCTTGGATCACTTGCCAATCAGCATCTTTACCTGCAGTAGTCAGCAATGTTACCTGATGATTTAATCTACCTAAATTTTCAGCAATGTTTCGGCCAACACCACCTACACTAAATGAAGAGCTAGCAGGATTGGATGTACCAAACTGTACATTCCCCTTTACATGAAATTTTCGATCAAGATTTGCTCCACCGATACAAATGATTTCATTTTCCTCGGGCAAAATATAAGCACGACCGACAATTTTCCCCTGCTTCGTTAAGCTCGACACTAAATTAGCAAGGACTGGTCGAGACAAATTCATCTTATCCGCCATCTCTTGCTGAGACATAAACGGATTCTGGCGAATTAATGCAAGGACCGCCTGTTCTCTTTCATTCATAGCATCACCTTTTGTTATATTTGTTTATATTATAAACTTTTGTTTGGTTGATGTCAAAAAATTTTTAAAGAAAAAGTTGAAGCCGATATAATATTTGCTTCAACTACATGTTGTTATAACTATTGATTCAATGAAATTTGATGCTTTACTAAATAAAGTATGGCTTTTCAGCATAACGTGGGGTTGATTTCCGTTCCGGCTGGGCGCTTTCCTGTGGGCGTCCGATGAGCCGCTTCGCTCCGCTGCAGGGTCTCGGGCCAACACGATGTTGGTCACGAAGGCGTTATCACAGGATGTGATGGTTTTAGCCTTCGTTCCTTTTTTTCACTGATCCCCGAGGAGTCGCCCAGCCTCCACTCCAATCAACCATTTCACTTAGTATGCATTTTCTGGCATGTCACTCTAATTTATCATGATAAAATGAAACTCCAGCAACAAATGTTTTTTGTCGAAAGCGAAACGACAACGGAAACAAATCGGAGGAACGGTGGCTCGATGCTGCTAAATACCGATCGCTAATAAAATTTCGAGAACCGACGAAAGCTAGAATTGCGCCCAAAGGAAAATCGAGTAGCCAATTATCAAGTATTAGCTTGATGAGGTGTTTGTTTTTTTACGATGATGACAAATAAACTTGCCAACGCACAAAAAATTCCTGCAAGGAAGAAAGCCCAAGTATATGAATTGAAAAACTGATAGATGAGGCCACCACCATAAGCAGCAACTGCAGCTCCTGCCTGATGAGATGCGAAAATCCACCCATAAATAATACTGCTTTTATTTGTACCAAAAATTTGTCTAGAAATACTAATCGTTGGAGGCACTGTGGCAATCCAATCTAATCCATAAAATATTGTAAAGATTGTCAATAGAGTGAGCGAGCCTTGCATTAATGCATATGGGAGTATAAGTAGTGACGTACCTCTTAAAAGGTAATACCAAAACAATAACCATCGATTATCAAAACGATCAGACAACCATCCTGATAAAGTCGTACCAAGGAGATTAAATACTCCCATAAATGAAAGGAAGGATGCAGCGGTTACTAAAGGAACGCCAAGGCTAATACAGTAAGAAACAAAATGAGTACCAACTAACCCACTAGTTGAAAGTCCACAAATAAAAAAACTCCCCGCTAATAACCAAAACTCTTTCACCTTTATAGCTTCAAATAAGCCGTTAAAGGCAATACTAATCGGATTTTTCTTATATTTCTCTTGATGTATTTCCAGATTTTCTTCCATTCCATAAGGAAGCATCCCAATATCCTGTGGCTTATTTTTGATAAACATAAAAATAGTGATGAACATAATAGCACTTAAGATGAGAATCAACCCAATCGCCCATCTCCAAGAATAATGCTCAATAATAATGGCCAATAATGGCAGGAGAATTAACTGCCCTGTTGCTGTACTCGCCGTTAAAATCCCTACGGCCAATCCTCTGCTTTTCACAAACCAATGATTAGCGACATAAGGACTTAACACAGTTAAAAAGAGACTCGCTCCTAAGCCAATAATGCCTCCCCATATAATGATTAAATGCCATGCTTGAGTCATGAAAAGCGTTAGCGTCATGCCAATGAATAATGTAGCCATCGCACCTAGCATCATTTTCTTTAAACCGGCTATTTCTAGTAATGCTGCCATAAATGGACCTGAAAACCCATATAAAAATAGACTAACTGCAAAAGCTAAAGCAATTAAAGATCGATCCCAATTAAATTCTTTTTCAAAGGAGCCTATAAATACCCCTGATGATGACATTGTAATCCCTGCAACAATAATTGAAAAAAATGTTATGACTAAAATAAACCAACTGTAATGAATACGCTTCATCGTAACACCTTCATTTCTCGGAAAATTTTTTAAGAACTCTTTAATGAGAAAGATTACAGAACAACATACATGTATATGCATATATTAATAGAGTGAATACCTTTTAAAATACATGTATATACATATATAATATTAGTAATCGCTTTTATCACTGTCAAGAAACATTTTCCAGCTTAATATAATAAATAGAAAAGGAGTACGGAGCAATGAAGAATATAGACTACACACAAATATGTGTATGTGCAAACCTTCGAAAAAAAACTAGAGTCGTGACACAATTGTACGATAAATTACTTCAGCCCACTGGCTTAAAAGTTACACAATATTCAATGCTAGCAAATATCGATCATCAACAAACAGTTTCCATAAGTCGACTAGGAGAAATTTTGCTGCTCGATCAAACAACCATTACACGCAATATTAATTTGTTAAAGCAAAATGGCTATGTGGATTTAAATAGAGATCCGCAAGACGCTCGAACAAAGGTCATTACACTAACTGATAAAGGGGCTGAAAAATTAAAGGAGGCTGCTCCAATTTGGCAAGATATTCAAGAAAGAATTATCAACGATATCGGCTTAGAAAAATACAACGATTTTTATGAAACATTGAAAACTATGCAAAAAATAATTCAATCTTATGATGAAGAATAAATAAACGGACCTAAACAAAAGAATCCATTTTGAAAATGATTGATCAAAATGGATTCTTAAAGTCGTTCAAGAGCTTTTATGCCAATGAAATTAAGTAAGTATGGCTCTTCGGCAAAACGAGAGTTGATTTCCGTTCCGACTGAGCGCTTTCCTGGGGGCGTCCGATGAGCCGCTTCACTCGCGTTGCTATTATATATCCATTCTGTTTGGTTATATGGTAAGAAGTCACCCTAGCATAGTTCCCCTTTTGACAAGATAATTGCTTTCCCGCCTACCATAACTCTCGGATTATTTTTATTTATTAATTTTGTCATGATGTTAGAAGGTCTCCCCATACTATACCCTTGTAGAAATGAGAACTCTTTATTAAATTCATTTAGTATATGGTTATGAAAAAGATAATAGGTTAACGCCCCATTTGAAGTACCTGTTGCGGCTTCCTCATCAATACCGTAGAGTGGGCAAAAGTTTCTACTCTCCGCTATCCCTGCTTTTGTGTCGAGTGTAAATGCATGAACGCCCCCCACTTTATTAATTTTTGTATATTCAGCTAGTGCTTTAAAATCAGGATTTAAGGCATATAAATCATCCTTTGTTTTTATTGGAAGCATTATATCCCAAAGACCAGTACTTGCAGCTTGAGGCACTAAATTGAAATTTATATCTCCTATTTGACTTTTATCAATTTTGAAAAGGTCAGACAAAATATCATAATCATCAAATATTTTCCCTAACTGAGGTTCAGCTTGCTCCATTATTATAAATGATTGGTTCACTTCAACAGCAAGTGTGCCGGCGAGTGTTTTCATAAAATATGTATTATTATCTTCAATAGCACAACTGTCTAATAATGCCTTGAAGGATGCAATAGTAGCATGTCCGCAAAGTTCAACCTGTGCAGTAGGTGTAAAAAACTTTATGTCAAAATTTTCATTGTCTATTTTTTTAATAAATGCTGTTTCTGAAAAACGAACTTCTGTAGCAAATTTCTGCATAAACTCTTCGTCTAAATTTTCATGGATCACTACACCTGCTGGATTACCGCCAAATTTTGTTTCTGTAAAAGCATCAATTACATAATATGACAAAGCTAACTCTCCCTTACTTTAGAATTTAAATTGTTACTAATACCTTACTATATCGATTAATCTCTATATAAATAAAAAAACGCCACCAAAATGTGACGCTTTCATATTATTGAAGTACTTTATGCCGATGACTTTAAGGTGCCAGATTAAATAAATTATGGCTCTCCTGAAAACGAAGGGTATATTTCTGTTCCATCTGAGCACTTTCCTGAGAGGTGTTCAATCTCCACAACAATCAACTAATTCGTTTAGCAAGTATCCAATAGTTATTAATATTCAATAAGTGTTTTTATGTTAATGTCGCCAAGTTTTGCACGTCCGTTTAGCTCTGTTAACTCGATAAGGAATGCACAGCCAACAACTTGACCACCTAATTCTTCAATTAAACGTACAGTTGCTTCAACTGTACCACCTGTCGCAAGTAAATCATCACAGATTAATACTTTTTGACCTGGTTTAATCGCATCTTTGTGCATTGTTAGCGTATCTTTACCGTATTCAAGACCGTAGTCAGCACTTATCACTTCACGTGGTAATTTTCCTGGTTTACGAACAGGCGCAAAACCAATTTCAAGTGCATAAGCAACTGGACATCCGATAATGAAGCCTCGAGCCTCAGGACCTACCACAATTTCTGCACCTAATTCTTTTGCGTAACTTACGATTTGATCTGTTGCATATTTGTATGCAGGACCGTTATCCATAATTGTTGTAATATCTTTGAAGCTAATGCCCTCTTTCGGCCAGTTTTCAACCGTTGTTACGTATTGCTTTAAATCCATGTTATTGTTCCTCCTACGAAACTTTTTCGTATATTAATTTAATCGTTCATCAAACCATTGTTTTAATTCTATATAAGGGGCATATACAAGCTTTTGCTCCATTTCAATCTGTTCTGAACGTTGTTTGTAAGACGGTGCCTCTGCAAGTGCCTGTTTTGGTGCATTCACGTTGACAGTCGTCAGTCCATTCTCCATTTTAACAAAATCAAGTTCAAAAAACACCTGTGTCATAAATTTTAATGCATCTAAAGGCCACCCTGTATGCTTAGCTAATTCAGCCAGATGCATATTTAATGGGAAAGCAGGGCGATTTTTTAAAAACTTATAATACCAGGAGAATTGCTCACGTGTAGGCAATCCATTGAAATACTGAGAATCAGGCATGTAAAAATGTGCATATATACGGGAAGGCGCTGTTTTCCGTAAGACATTTTCTAACATTTGAACATTTTGTGGCAAATCCAGTAGCACGATATAATTGCTTTGTTCTACATTCGAAAGCGTAGGATCCACTGCTAGAATTGGTACACCAATTAGCGACTGGTAATAGGTAATCGTCTCTGAACGGAAGGCTATAAATGTTGCCTCCTCTTTTGGAACCGTATTTAACCAGCGGGATGTTTGGCGAATACCACGAATATCAAATAATTGCCATTCAGTCGTTTGGACATCCTCTATCATAAATTGTGCTTTTTTACGTCCTTGCCATTCGTTAATTTGTAAATCCCCTGTAAATGATACTTTTATTCCATAGGTTAGTTCGTCGTGTAAATGTCCTTTATTGAATCCGACACTATCCAATTTTTCATAGCCATCCGTCAATTCCATTTTTATATGATTTTCTGCTGCTCCAATTTTCCGCATGGAGGCTATCTCCACATCTTCGAGCACATAAACAGGCTTCGGAAAATCCGTACCATATGGACCAAGCGTTGAAATCTCTTCAATGGCATCTGCTGAAATTTCATCCATTTTTAGTGGTATATCAATATTGAGTACAGGTGTCAATTGTTCTTCTGATAAACATGCTTTTGCTTGAGCATCTAAGCGTGATCTTAATTCATCAACATGCTCAATAGATAATGTCATCCCCGCTGCCATAGGGTGCCCACCAAAATGGGGTAATATATCTCGATTCTTCGCTAATTCATTATATAAATGGAAGCCTTCAATACTACGAGCTGAGCCTTTAGCTGTTCCTTTTTCATAGTCTAGTGACAGTACAATTGTTGGACGATAATAAAGCTCTACAAGACGAGATGCGACAATTCCTACTACTCCAGCATTCCAGCCTTCTCCAGCAATAACTAAAACGAGTGACTCCCCGACCTTTTTATCTGATTCAATGAGAGCAATCGCCTCATCTGTAATACTTTTTACAATATCTTTGCGTTCGCTATTACACGTATTAAGCTGTTTCGCTAATGCTATTGCCTTAGTATTATCTTCAGCCATTAATAGCTCAACACCTGGCGCCGCTTCTCCTAAACGACCAACTGCATTTAAGCGCGGACCAAAGTAAAAACCGATTGTTTCTTCGTTAATTTTAGCTTGCTCTGCACTGGCTACTTCACACAATGCTTGTACCCAAGGGCTGAGTGAACGGCGCATTTCTTCTATTCCTCTTTTTACTAGGTAGCGGTTTTCATCAACTAAAGGTACTAAATCCGCTACTGTTCCAACAGCGACATATTCAATTAAATGCGTTGGTAGTTCTCCATATAGAGCATGTGCTAACTTAAAGGCTACACCCACACCTGCAAGCTCGCCAAATGGATAATGCCCTTCTGGTATACGAGGATGTAAAATAATATCTGCAGGTGGTAATTCATCGCCTGGTTCATGGTGATCTGTAACGATAACATCCATACCTAGTTCCTTTGCGACACGAATCGGTTCCATGCCTGAAATACCATTATCAACTGTTATAATTAGCTGAACACCCTCTTCATGTGCTTCACGAAATAGCGCCTCATTCGGTCCATAGCCGTGAATAAAACGATTCGGTATTTTAAACGATACATCGGCACCGAGATCAAGCAACACATTCAGCATTACTGTCGTGCTTGAGACACCATCCGCGTCGTAATCGCCAAATACAAGGATTTTCTCTCCGTTTTCAAGCGATTGCTCAATACGCGCTACAGCTTCTGCCATTCCATGCATTAAAAACGGGTCATGAATACTTGCTTCTGTCATATTTAATAAGCTCTCTGCGTCAGCTGTTGTTTCGCAGCCTCGTGCTGCTAAAATTTTCGCTGCAATCGCAGAAAGTTGTAGTTCATTTTGTAATGTTTGGACAAGCTTAGCGTCTGGGCGCTCTACCTGCCATCTCTTTTTCGATAGGATCATCTTTTCACTTCCTCACGAAAGCTATTATACCGAAAATCTAGCCTATCCGCACTATTCACCAGAATGATAGTTTTTTGTCAACTCAATCCGTCGGTTTTGCTAAACTGAAGGATAGAAGTCAGAGCGACGGATAGAGGAGCCGGATTCGTGGATAGAAACTTCAAAGCCTTGGATACCATTCTCAAAAGAAAAAAGCCTACTCCGTTAAAGAGTAGACTTCTGAAACACACCTTATCAATTATACCTCGGCATAATTGCGTCCAGAATCGACTTTGTGCTTAGGCCTGCGTGAGGGCCGACACGATGTCGGTCATTTCGGTAATGCCACAGGACGTGGCGCTTTTACCGATGCAGGTCAGTTAGCCGTTATCGCATGGATGCGATGATTTTAGGCTAACATCCTTTATTAATTCCATTCCGATTCCGTGACATCCGCCGGAGGCTTATATTTCTTTCAGCGGATGTTTGGACACCCGCTGAAAGAAGTTGAAGCAGACACTAATGCCTCAATCTTCTCCAAATTACCTTCATTCAATGCTGTCACGATCGCACTGCCAACGATTACACCATCACTAAGTGCCCCCATGCTTACCACCTGCTCGGGAGTTGAAATTCCAAAGCCAGCTAGTACCGGTATATTGCTTGCTTCGCGTAAGCGAGCAAAATGACCATGTAAATCATTAGCAAAGCTTGCTCGAGCCCCTGTGATTCCATTGACTGTTACAGCATAGACAAAGCCTTGACTGGCAGCCGCGATACGTGCAATTCGCGCAGGAGGACTTGTTAACGATACTAGCTGGACGATGTCGATACCATGAGGATTTAATGTGTCACGTAAGATTTCACTTTCCTCAAGTGGCACATCAGGAACGATTAATCCTTTAACGCCCCCTGCCACACAAGCCTTCGCAAAAGCCTCTAACCCAAAAGCTAACACAGGATTAAAATAGGTCATAACAACTAACGGAATTTGAATTTCTTCTTTAAATGAAGCTAATGTTTCTAGCACTTTACGTAATGTCACACCTTCTGCTAAAGCCCGTTCACCTGCTTGTTCTATCGTCGGCCCATCCGCTACAGGATCCGTGAAAGGTATACCAACTTCAATTGCCGTTACACCAATTTGCTGTAACATCAAAATCGTTGGCTTCAACGTTTCCAGACCCCCATCGCCCGCCATTATATATGGTACAAATGCTTTATTCCCAGCGATTTTCGTTTCTTCAATTGCCTGCTGTAGTGTTGTCATTACGCGTCTCCTCCTAATGCTTTACGAACAGTATGGACATCCTTATCTCCTCGGCCTGATAAGCACACAACAATGATGTCATCTATAGACATTGTCTTCGCGAGTTTTGCTGTATAAGCAATGGCATGAGAGCTTTCTAGTGCAGGAAGTATACCTTCTGTTCTACTTAGTAACTGCATGCCTCCAAGTGCTTCACTATCAGTAATCGCATCAAATTTAACACGCCCAATATCATGTAAATAACAATGCTCCGGACCCTTCCCTGGATAATCTAGACCGGCTGAAATAGAATGCGCCTCTTGTACAAAACCATTTTCATCTTGTAATAAATACATGTATGCACCGTGTAAAACTCCTAGCTGTCCACCGGCAATTGCTGCTGCATGCTTTCCTGTCTCAATGCCACTTCCTGCTGCTTCTACTCCGTATAGCGCTACTGTTTCATCGTCGACAAAAGGATGGAACATACCGATTGCATTACTACCACCACCTATACAAGCAACGACTGCATCTGGTAAACATCCTTCCTTAGCTAAAATCTGCTCTCTAGTTTCAACACCAATTACACGCTGGAAATCTCTTACGATTTTCGGGAATGGATGTGGCCCTAAAGCTGAGCCTAAAATATAATGAGTATCTTCAACATTTGTCACCCAGTAGCGCAGTGCTGCATTGACAGCATCCTTCAAAGTTTTTGAACCAGTTTCTACAGACTCCACTTTTGTACCGAGTAACTCCATGCGAAACACATTCAACTGTTGGCGTTTTATATCCTCTGCACCCATAAATACAACACATTCAAGATTCAATAATGCGCATGCAGTTGCCGTGGCCACTCCATGCTGTCCTGCACCTGTTTCGGCCACTATTTTCTTTTTACCCATTCGTTTTGCAAGGAGTGCTTGACCAATTGCATTATTAATTTTATGGGCCCCAGTGTGATTTAAATCTTCACGTTTTAAATAAATTTTCGCACCGCCTAGCTTTTTTGTTAAATTTTCTGCGTAGTACAGCGGCGTCTCACGGCCAACGTATTGTTGTAAATAATAGGCCAGTTCCTCAGTAAATGTTTGATCATTCATTGCCTCATCATAGGCCGTCTCTAATTCCAACAAAGCTGTCATTAATGTTTCCGGAACAAATTGTCCACCAAATTTTCCATAACGTCCTTCCTTTGTCGGTACGCTATTTGCAATTGAATTCGCCATTATGCTCTCCCCTTCTTCACTGCCTGTATAAATGCATTTATTTTTGCTATATCTTTTACACCGTCTGTCTCCACACCACTCGATACATCTACCATAAGTGGCGACACAAGTAATACTGCTTCTTCAATATTTTCAGCTTGCAATCCGCCTGCTAAAATTAACTTTTCTCTAGGAATCCCTACCATTTCTAGTAGGGTCCAATCAAACTTGTGACCACTACCACCTTTAAAATCTGTGCCTGGTGCATCAAATAAGTAGTATTCTACATCATAGTTAGTAGCCATCTGAACATCTCCTGCACCTCTTACGGACAAAGCTTTAATGGCCGGATAACCTTGCTGACGAATAAACTCCGGAGATTCTCCCCCGTGGTATTGCACATAATCTAATGGCACTTCTTCTACTGCTGTGCGTAATTCCTCTGCGCTTGGATTAACAAAAACACCGATTTTTAAAACGCCATCTGGCACGTGTTTGGCTAATTGCTGTGCCTGTTCAACCGTCACTCGTCGTTTACTTGGTGCAAAGACAAAACCAATTGCATCCGCTCCTGCCTCTACTGCTGCCTGCACATGCTGTTGTTCCTTCAGTCCACAAATTTTCACCTTCGTCATACAGATGCCTCCACCTTATTGACCTGTAAACTTTTTAGAGCAGAACCTGCATCACCACTGCGCATTAATGACTCACCTACAAGAACGCCACTAGCTCCCATGGAAGTCACTGTTTTAGCGTCTTCTTGTGTCCAAATCCCACTTTCACTTATTAATACTTTCTCTTCATCAAACGGAAAAGCTTCTGCAATTTCACGTGTACGTTCTAAGCTCACCTCAAAGGTACGTAAGTCGCGGTTATTAACGCCAATCAGCTTGGCACCAACCGTAATAGCACGCTCAAGCTCCTCAAGATCATGCACCTCAACTAATACCTCTAAATTTAAGCCAGTTGCATAACTAAACAGATCACGCAATGCCTCATCTGTTAATGCGGCCACAATTAGTAAAATAATTGATGCACCTGATGCCTTTGCAAATCGAATTTGTACGCGATCAATCATAAAATCCTTACAAAGAAGTGGCGTCTGAACAGCATTTGCAACTGCTGCTAAATCATCAAAGGAGCCTTTAAAAAACTTTTTATCTGTTAAAACGGAAATGGCTGCTGCTCCAGCATCTGCATAAGTTATTGCTTGTGCCACTGGATCTGCCCCTTCTGCAATTAGTCCCTTTGAAGGGGAAGCACGCTTCATTTCAGAAATAACCTGTAATGTTTCAGCTTTTTGCAATCGCTCAAATAATGATGGACGCAACTTTTCTGTAAAATTTGCTAATGGGTCGGGCTGTTCAAGTAAAGCCCTAACTTCAATCTTTTTTTGTTCGAGAATTTTGTTTAAGATATTCATTGTCGGACCTCCACTTCTTTAATATGCTCACTATAAGCAACGACTGCCTCTAATTTTTGAAGGGCACGCCCGCTAAAAATACTATCCTTCGCCATTTCAACACCTTCTTTAACGGTTTCAGCAATTCCATAACTGAACAATCCAATACCAGCATTCAATAAAACTGTGTCAAAGTAAGCACTTTGTTTACCAGCTAATAATTTACGCATAATAGCGGCATTTTCATCTGCATTGCCTCCACGAATAGCCTCTATTGGTGCATAGCTAAGACCTGCATCCTCTGGAGTTAAAGAAAAAGGAATTAAGTCTCCTTTATCTACTAAGACAAAAGTATTTTGACCAGCTAATGACGCCTCATCTAAACCTAATGGCCCAGAAACGACCATTGCACGTTCACGTCCGAGCATTTGTAATACGGATGCATACTCCATGACAAAATTAGGACGACTAATGCCTGTAAATTGCGTCAATAAAGGCACTGGGTTCGTAAGTGGACCGACAAGATTAAAAATAGTTGGCTTTCCTAGTGCCCGACGCACCTCGCCAATTCTCTTTAATTTCGGATGCACATTCGGAGCATATAAAAAGGCTATTCCTTCTTTCTCTAGCAGTTCAACAGTTTGCTCAATGGATATATTCGTATGAATACCGAGTGCTTCTAAAACATCAGAGCTTCCTGATGCTGAAGAAATTTTGCGATTGCCATGCTTCGCCATTTTGACACCTGCTCCTGCTAATACAAAGGCGCAAGTTGTACTTATATTAAATGTATTAAGACCATCGCCACCAGTTCCGCAAGTATCCATATAGACACCTTCTTTTGCCGGTACGTCTAGTGCAAACGAACGCATAATGGTAGCTAACGCTGCAACTTCATGTGCTGTTTCACCTTTGATAGATAATGCCGTTAAAAAGCTTGCGATTTCTCCCTTCGGTGTATCATCTTGGAACATCCATTTTGCTGCCTGTAGCATTTCCTCATACATTAAATGCTCTCGTTGTTGTACTTTTTGACGAATATCTTCCACTAATGTTGACCTCCTTCTTTTTCGAGTAACTGTAAAAATCCCAGTTCGTCCTCTTCTACTTGTTTTAAAACTTCTTTAACATTTGTATATTTAGTCACTGTTAAAGTTGATTGCATATGCATCGTTTCATTTTCTATCACAATGGATTTTCCTGTTAATGCAAAATCAAGATGACCGTTAAAACCAATAAATCCAAGAGCTCCTCCAAATATCCTAGAAGTTTGACTAGATTTTTCTAAATAGTCCTTCGCCTGATCCTTTGGAATACTTGTTGATGCAAAGGGTGGTAACATCGCAGCTAATACATCCAGTGCATGAAGCATCGGCAATATTCGACCCTCGACTCTCGATGTCATGTGTAATGCATGCTTTGAACGCTCAATTCTCATGGCCTCAATGACTTGAATGGAATCTCGGAAACATACAGACTGTAGCTCTTGTTGCACGGCAGAAACGAGTACAGCATGTGACTTCCTTATATTTGTGTTTTCATAGAGCTTTCGTTCATGTTCTAAATCTTCACCTTTTGTGGAACCCCTAGGCAATGTCCCCTCTGTTGGTGTCGCAATCACACGTTCACCTTTCACTCTAATTAGGCTTTCTGGAGATGTTCCTAATACAACATGATCCTCAAGCTCTACATAATACATATAAGGAGCAGGATGTTTTTTACGCAATTGACGATATAAAGCGAAAGCATCTCCTTGTAAATTTGCTAAAAAACACTTTGATAAAACGACTCTTGTATTATCATCATCTAAAGTAGCTTTGATAGATGTAAGAGAATCTGCAAATTGTTCATTCGTAGTCGATTCAAAAAGTTCATAATTACAAGTTGTATCCTCATCCTCTCTGCCTTTTAGAAGTTGCTCTGCTAACTCTTCTAAATTTGGTTCTTTTTTTTCTGCATCAATATTTGTATGAATCAAAGTAACCTCATCTGTTACATGATCAAACACAATGACTGTCTCATACACATGGAAATGCACATCTGGTAGTTGCACTTTATCCTGAGCAGTCGATAATATCGTTTTGGCACCTTGACCAACATAACCAACAGCACCACCTGAAAACGGGAATTGTGTCGTATTGGAAATGCGTGGCATTAATTTTTTTAATAAAACAAACATGTCACCCTTATGTGTATATGTGTTACCGGTCTTATATGAATATTCCTGAATCTCATCGCCAAAGCCTTTATACGTTTTTCTAGGATTAGCACCGATAAAAGAAAAACGTCCTGCTCCCTCATGCTGTGCTGAACTCTCAAGCAAAAATTTATGATTTCCTTGTAAGCGTCTAAAAATTAAAATCGGTGTTAAAGAATCAGCATTAATGGTTTTCATTTTTGTTCTTGAACTCATCGATAGCATACTTACCAAACTCCTTTTCCTAAAAATTCACTACCGTTTAACTTATAAATATTTAGCTGCTGAATCGGTTCTTGTTGAAAAAAGGATCATTATCATAGCGTAGGGTTGATTTCCGTTCCGACTGGAAACTTTCCTGGAGACGTCGGGCGACAAATGTTTTCTGTGCGAAAGCGTAGTGCAACGTAGCGGCAGCAACAAATGTTTTCTGTGCGAAAGCGTAGTGCAACGTAGCGGCAGCGACAAATGTTTTCTGTGCGAAAGCGTAGTGCAACGTAGCGGTAGCGACAAATGTTTTCTGTGCGAAAGCGAAAGCATTCATTCCCCTCCAGAAAAAAACAACAAAAAAATCCCCTGCAAAAAGGATTATTCCTAATTGCAGAGGACGATCATGACCGCGTTGCCACCTCATATTAGAGCGTATTTGCTCTCCCTTATGTGCTCAGCCTTAGTTCGTCAGCTAAATTGACGCACCTTTTGAATTAATAACAAAAGATTTATCTAAGTCAAAGCACCCCCTTTAACGTGGGGGAATCCGTTCGCTATTATAACTATTATAATTAACGACTCTCATAAGTCCATTCACATAAGCTACAAATCAGTTTGCACCATCCACTGACTCTCTAAATTGCATACTTATGTTACTACTCTTATTCAACAATTTCTCAGCTATTCTCATCTAAACTCAGCTCATCTGTTCTAAGGCTGACCTCGCTCCCGAGACCAACTACCTTGTATCGAACAAAAAAAGTTAGACTTATTCTATGCCAAACTTCAGAAATTGTCAATCTATTCAGAGAAAAAGAGTAAATGTTAAAAGCAGTTTTGAAATTTTATAAAAAAGAAATTCCTCCTCTATTTATACTACAAAAAGGAAACTAAACTACCTACATTTGGGTATTTATCAAGTATTGACCTTATAAAAATATAAAGTTATAGTAAATTTAGAACATTAATCTTCATTCAGCAATATTTTCTGTAGCTAAAGTAAAGCGTCAGCTACAAATTTTTTTGTAACGTTAGTTACAGAAAACTCCCATCTCTAAAGGTGGTAAGATGAATGCAGAAATGGTTCCTTTTAAGTGGATGTCCAAACACCTACTGAATGAAGATAAAGCCTCCGGCAGATGTCACGGATTTTCAAAGGAATGAATTTCCGGGCACAATTCAAAATCCGGACGCAATTACGCCAAGGCGAAATTGATTCTCTAATACATAAAAGAAGGTAGGCACGAATATGTCCGTTCGAAAAAAACTAAATATTGGTTTTATATCACTCACTTGTTTACTCTTAATATCAAGTATTATTTCATTTATTCAGTTTAAATCGGTTGAAGGAGATCTAGTAGAGGTCCTTGATCACAGAATCTTGCAAATTCAACTAACAGAGAAAATACAGCAGGAGCTTGCCTCACAAGGGCTCTTTTTACGTTCCTATATTCTAAATAGTAAGGATGAGACTACAAAAGCAAATTTAGAACGTTATGAAAAAATTCTACCAGAGACGATTCAAGAACTTTCAGGTATCGTTCGTTCCGATTACACAAAAAATATTATGAAGCAAGTAACTGAATTACAGCAAGATTTACTAAAAAGTTCTGATAAAGCAGTGCAAGCATTTAATAGTGGAAATACAGATTTAGCTTTGTCATACATAAACGGAGAAGTTACAAAAAGCAACAAAGAAATTTACTCACTGACAAATGATTTATTAAATTATCATGATGAACAGCTGCAAAAAGTTAAAAGCAGTGTTGTCCCAACAGTTGCACGAGCTATTATTATTTCCGTTGTCTTACTTGTTTTAAGTGCAATTGTTGGTTTATATTTTATGTATTTTGTAAAACGCTCAATCACTCAACCGCTTGGTAAAGTGATTGACGCAGCCGATACATTAGCACACGGTGACTTAACGATTGCTCAACTTGAACATAACTCAAAAGATGAGATAGGTACACTTGCCACAGCAGTGAATGCGTTAAAACAAAACTTATCTGTACTTATTAAAAATGTTCAGGACAACGCTACACATTTAACTGCTGCGTCTGAAGAGCTTTCCGCTAGCACAGAAGAAGTGACAGCAACTTCTAATGACATTGCATATCGTGTACAAGATACGACAAATCATTTATCCTCAGCTGCTAGTGTCTCTAAGCAAAGTGCGATAGCGATGGATGAAACAGCTACTGGTGTACAACGAATTGCTGAAGCTACACAAACTTTGCATCACAATGCCAAGAATATGACACAACTTGCCCATACAGGAAGCAAAACGATTACAACGGCTAAAGAACAAATGGATACCATTTCTGAGACTACTACTCGAATTGCCGATTTAACGCAGAAGCTAAGTAAGCAATCTGAAGAAATTGGACAAATTACAAAAGTGATTACTACGATTACTGAACAAACAAATTTACTAGCACTGAATGCTGCCATCGAAGCAGCACGAGCTGGTGAGCACGGCAAAGGCTTCGCGGTAGTAGCAGATGAGGTACGAAAGCTTGCAGAGGAATCACATCAATCTGCCGGTCAAATTGTCGCTCTCACAAATGAAATTCAAACGGATACACGCAATGTAGCAGCTGCAGTTGACGCAGGATTAGCATCCGTACAGGATGGTGTAGCGAAAATTCATGAAGCTGGGGATGCATTCTATTCTATTACAGAATCTGTTCAAACATTTACTGATCAAATTGAAGATATATCAGCCACTTCCGAACAGATTTCAGCAAGTGCTGTAGAAGTAGCTACCTCTGTAACAGAAATTGCAAATGGCTCGAGCGTTTCAGCGAGTAATGCACAATTCATCGCTGAAGCAGTAGATGAGCAAGCAGCAGCCATGCAACAAGTTAATGAGGTAGCAGAGGAATTAAGCAACAACGCCCAGGAACTGCAGTCTTTACTACAACAATTTAAACTTTAATAGATCATAACAAAAGAAACTACTGTTTTCGAAGAAAGCAAGCAGTTTCTTTTGTTTTTTTATTTAAAAGGTTTTGCATTAAATGTTGGAGATCAAACAATCCGTCTATTCGACTTTTCATTCCGTCGCATTTATTTTCCATTAAAAAAGCAGGGAAAGAAATATTTCTTTCCCTGCCTCGCATTAAACACCAATATTAAACAGTAGGCTCATCAGTTCCCCATTGTTTTTTCTCTTTTTTGTGAATCTGACCATCTGACTTTTTCATTTCACGAACTTTTAATGAATACCAGATTTGTGCTGCAATACAAATCGAAGAATACATACCTGTTATTAAACCAACTAATAACGCGATTGAGAAGTTTTGAATCGATGGTGCACCTAAAAGAAGAAGTGCCACTGTAACGATAATAACCGTTAACACTGTGTTGACAGATCGACCCATTGTTTGACGTAGTGATTTGTTAACGATATCCGCTAACACTTCACGGTCCTTAATCGTATCATATCGATTTAAGTTTTCACGCATTCGGTCAAATGTAACAATCGTATCATTAATAGAGTAACCGACAATCGTCAGTACAGCAGCAATGAACGTAATATCGACTTCTAAGCGCATAAAGCTAAATACAGCAACAATTAAGAATATGTCATGTATTAACGAAACAATTGCCCCAACACCCATGCGCCATTCGAAACGAATCGCTACATAGATAATGATACCGATAGCTGCAATAGATAATCCTTTTATTGCATTTTTCACTAGCTCTTTACCGACAGTTGGTGATACTGTACTTACTCCAGGCTCATGACCATATTTTTTGCCCGCTTCTTTTTTGAATTTTAAAATTTCCGCTTGCGATAAGTCATGGTTATAACGAATAACTGCAGAGTTACTCTTTTCACCTGTAAGAACGATATCATCAGATGAGAAGTTGATACTATCAAGATATTTAGATACTTCTTCTTTAGTCAACGAATGGTCTGCTTCAATTTGTACACGAGTACCACTTGAGAAATCAATACCAAGGTTTAAGCGGAAAATACCAAGAACCACTAAACCAGCCACTAGAATAGCTAATGAGAATGTATAGAATTTCTTACGGTTGTGTACAAAGTCAAAGCGATCAAATTTCGTTGATAAATCTAATGTTTCGATATTTTCATCCAAGCTATGCTGTTTAGATTTTGCAATACCGAACCACGCTGGATTATTGAAATATCCGCTGTTGACTAGTAAACCTAATAGTACACGAGATCCCCAAACAGCTGTTAGGAAGCTTAGTAAAATACTGATAATTAAAGTTGTTGCAAATCCTTTAACTGAACTTGTCCCGAATTGGAATAGTACAGCTGCTGCTAATAATGTAGTTAGCTGTGCATCGATAATCGCTGATAGGGACTGCTTTGAACCAATCTGGAATGCTTGTTTAACCGAATAACCGACACGTAGTTCCTCACGAATACGTTCTGCGGCTAGAATATTCGCATCTACCGCCATCCCTATACCAAGCACGATTGCCGCAATACCTGGCAGTGTTAACACTGCATTAATCCAACCAAATACAACTAGTACTAGGAAAGTGAAGATAGCAAGTGTAATGATGGAAATAAAGCCAGGTAAACGATAATAGAATAGCATAAATAAGAAAATAATTATTACGCCCACAACGCCTGCAAAAATTGTACTTTTCAGTGCTTGGTCACCAAATTGTGCACCAACTGAAGTAGAATAAATTTCATCAAGTTTTACAGGAAGTGCCCCAGCATCTAAAATACCCGCAAGATTTTTTGTTTCATCAACTGTAAAGTTCCCGCTAATCATAACATCTGTTGTATTTAATGTTTGGGTAACTCTAGCAGCAGATGCATAGCGAGGCTTCGCTTTTTGTGATTCAGCTTTATATGAATCAACACCTTCTTCAAAGTCTAACCATATAACGAGTAAATTTTGACCTGCTGGTTTAGCGGCAATTTTACTTGTTATATCAGCAAATTTTTTCGCATCCTTTAACGTTAGCGAAACTATCGGACGATTTTGCTGATCAAAGGAACCTTTAGCACCACCTGGCTTTAAGTCATTACCATCCAGCAATACATTGTCATCGACATCACGGATTGTTAAATTTGCAGAAGTAGACAATAATTTACGTGCTGATTCTTGGTCTTCGACACCCGCTAATTGCACACGAATGCGGTTTTTGTCCTCAACCTGAATGCTCGGTTCACTTACCCCAATAGCATTTACACGTTCACCAAGAGCAGTTGCTGTTGCCGACAAAACATCCGGTGTAATTTTGTCTCCCTTGTGTAATTCTTTCACCTCATAAAGAACCTCAAACCCGCCCTGTAAATCAAGGCCTAGCTTAATGTCCTTTAAGACGCCGCCTACAGTCGTACTAATGGTTGCTGTAAAGATCACCAAAAGCAGTACGAATGCAACTATACGACTTTTTAGTTTCATTTATAAATCCTCCTCGAATAGGTGTAAGGCAATTCCTTACACTACAAACAAGTATAATAGCAAATCCTTTTGAAACGTTTATTCCTCCTTTTCCTTAGAATAATGTTGCCTGTGCTTCAAAAAGGTTGCTCTACTTATTTATTTCAATCGTTCATAACGCGCAAATTTATCCCTGTGTGAATAGGTGTTAAGCCTTCAACTCCATAAGGAAGTTTTTCAGTAAATATACTTATTCAAATAAAAAAAGCGCAACATACTCATTATGAAACACGTTGCGCTTGGTGTCAATTCAACACTGTTAGTATTCTTTTATTATTTGACAAATTTCACACATTCTTCTTAAGTTTTAACCGGACCAAGTAGCATTTTTAACTCTTCCGTATTCAATTCTGTAAACCAATCATTACTTTGTAAAAATTCTACTTGATTAAATGATACGATATCAGACGGTGATACTGCAAAAATAGTTGCGATAATTTCATGTAAACGTAATTGTTCAATATTTTTTCTGCGCCATTTTTTCTCTACACAATAGCGCCATAGTTCTTCTGCTGTAATCGCATCGTATTGATAATGTTTAAACTCTTCCATCTTACTATCAATTGCAGGACGAATTTTTTCAAATAGTTGCTCATGCTGCACACTCATTTTGAATCATCTCCAATCAAAGTAGTATCGTAAGACAAGTTTGCATACAAATAGTGTAAATGAATTTTTGTGGCTTGAGAAGGGACGGATGGCATGAGTTCTTTTGTACGAGGTACACTATTTTTAATGTTCGTGATTTTTTTATCGAAACTCTTTGGCTTCTTTTATAGAATGCAATTTATGCGTATCGCTGGTGAAGAGGCAGTCGGTATATATATGACCGTCTATCCGGCGTTCATTTTCTTCATCTCACTCATTCAACTTGGACTACCTATCGCTGTGGCAAAAATTGTAGCAGAGTTACTAGCAAAAAACAAACGCGAAAGCATCTACGGTGTTATGCGTACGGCTATTCTTTGGTCATTTATTGGAATGATCATCTTTATGCCCATTGTTGCACTTACAATACCATATATCTCGACTACGCTTTTACATAATGAACATACAACAATTACGCTTTGGATTGCACTCTTTACTGTACCGGTGTCAGTTGGCTCTGGGTTATTGCGCGCTTATTTACAGGGTATTGCAAAAATTACACCAACAGCTTGGGCTCAAATGATTGAACAAATTATCCGCATTGGCTTCATCACATTTACGCTACCTTTTGTGGCTGCCTATAATAATCCTGCCGTTACAGCAGCCTCTGCTATGGGTATTACGCTTCTAGCTGAAGTCGTGGCGTTCTTGTATTTGTGGATGCATTATATTGTCTCTAAGAAAAAATTATTGACGCGAAAGGACAAAATCGAGGCTTATCCTGCTTCCCCGATGTTACGAATTGCCCTTCCTTCTGCAGGAAGCAAGCTGTTTGGATCCTTTACTTGGTTTTTAGAGCCTATCATTTTTTTAAAGGCTTTAACTATGGCCGGATTGACAGCCTCAGCAGCAACAATTTTATATGGGGTTATTTCGGGTGTATTAGTCCCTCTTTTATTATTCCCGGCTTTTGTGTCTGCAGCACTTTCGATCGTTCTTATACCGGCTGTAAGTGATGCTGTTGCACGTCAGCATATACCGCTCCTGCAAGAACGTATTTCTGTATCATTGCGACTATCATCCTTAGTGGGCTGTATTGCTGCTACGTACTTTTTCGTTCATGGAGACGACTTAGCTGTAAAGCTCTTTCACTTACAAGAAAATCGTGGTTATGTGAAAATATTAGCGCCTATTTTTTATTTTTATTATATACAAAGTCCATTGCACTCTATATTACAAGCAATCGGTGAAGCTCGCGCAGCAATGATGAACTCCATTTACGGTGGTCTTGGTAAGCTCTTTGTCATGTTCGTGCTTGCTTCTCAGCCCGGTATACAGGAAAAAGGTGCAGTTGTTGCAATTGGCTTTGGGGTATTATTAACTTCATTTTTGCACATCGCAACAGTAAGACAGCGCAAAAATTTGCGTGCTGGATTTAGAATGTTCGTTGTTCCATATAGCTGTTTTATTGCTGTTTGTGTTACGCAGTATTTTCTGATGCAAATTATGCCACTGCCATTTGTTTTAAGTAGCTGCGTAACTTTGTTTTTACTATTTACTTTCTTACTATTGTCCAATCAGTTACGCATAACTGATTTACGCTACCTTCGTAAGCTGGCCAAGAAAGTTTAAGATTCTTTCAGCTGGATATGAAGCCGATCTTCCTCCCAAACACAAAAAAATACAGTGTTACTATCCGTAATATTATTTTTAGCTAGCTCTGCCATTAACCAATCAGCATCTTTATGCAAAACCTTTAAATGCCTATCCTGAATATCACCGTCGATAATCAGTGGGTAAACGAATGCTTTTTCATCTTTTTGGTATACGGACAGATTGCCAGAAGGCTCTAAATAGGCATAAGCAATATCTGTAACGGAAGCATTACCGTTTTCGCGTAATTGTTGACACAAATCATCTAAATTATAGCGTTGCTTGCGCATTTCACTTTCTAAAATAACACCATCTTTTATAAGTAATACTGGATCACCATCGACTAGGTCACGGAATTTCTTATTTTTGAGTGATATATATGCAGTTGTTATTTGAATGAAATACAACACGATGATTGGTAAAATTACATTAAATAAAGGACTTTCGAAATCATCAAGTGCAAATGCTGCAACCTCAGCCATTAAAATAGAAACGACTAAATCGATTACAGATAATTCGCCGACCTCACGTTTACCCATTAAACGAAAAATTACTAGGATAAACACATATAAAAAGCATGTTCTAAAAATAATCGTTAAATATTCTTCCATGCAGTCACCCCCTTATAATCAAGGTGACCGTGTAAGTTATTTTTTATACAAAAAAAAGCCTTGTCAAAAATGGATTCTCACATTTTGACAAAGCTTTTTATATGATGTAAGGCGTTGTCCACTAATGTTGGACAACGCCTTTACAACGAATTTTAGTCATTAACAATACGTCCGATTGCCTGACGATCAAATTTTACGCGCACATTGTCTGCGATTTTTAATGTCACAGCTGTGTCCTCAATTGAGTCAATAACGCCATGTAAGCCACCGATTGTAATAACTTTATCTCCACGTTGCAAATTACCCTGCATATTTTGTGTTTCCTGCTGTCTCTTTTTAGCAGGGCGGATTAAAATAAACCACATTGCAACGAACATTAGTAATATTGGTGCTAATCCTATTAGTTGTTCCATGATTCTTGCCCCCTTTCCGATTCTCACTTTTTTAGTATAGACTATTTCACCATAAAAAAGCGATGATCAAGCCCAAAATTTTTCTATATTACTAATATTTTTGGCTCTTCACCATAACTTGTGGTTGATTTCCGTTCCGACTGGGCGCTTTCCTGGGGGCGTCCGATGAGCCGCTTCACTCGCGTTGCTCGCTCCAGGGTCTCATCTGTGACGCTGATCCCCAAGGAGTCGCCCAGCCTTCACTCCAATCAACTAATATACAGCGCATATATTAAAAAAATGTCATCCACAACTTTTGGTGATGAACCATATTTTTTCTATAATAGACAATTTTTTGCTAGTAATATTCACAATTCACATAAATTTACATGATTTTTTTACTAAAGATTAGAAGTTCTTTGCATTTGGTCCGTTAAAACCATATTTCTCGAAAAATTCTTCTCGGAAATCACCAAGACGATCTTCACGAATTGCCTCACGTACTTGCTCCATTAGCTTCAATAGGAAGTGTAGGTTATGGTATGTCGTTAAGCGGATACCAAACGTTTCTTCAGTACGAATTAGGTGGCGAATATACGCGCGTGAATAGTTTTTACATGTATAGCAATCACAGTTCGGATCAATCGGCCCGAAATCACGTGCATATTTTGCATTTTTAACAACTAAACGCCCTTCAGATGTCATTAATGTTCCATTACGGGCAATACGTGTTGGTAATACACAGTCAAACATATCAATGCCTCGAATAGCACCATCAATTAATGAGTCAGGTGACCCAACACCCATTAAATAACGTGGTTTATTTGTAGGCATTAATGGTGTTGTAAACTCTAATACTCGGTTCATAACGTCCTTAGGTTCACCAACAGATAGCCCTCCAATTGCATAACCTGGGAAATCTAGCTCTACTAATGCTTCTGCAGAACGACGGCGTAAATCTTCGTATTCTCCCCCTTGAATAATACCGAATAGACCTTGTTCTTCTGTACGTTTATGAGCCTCTTTACAACGTTTAGCCCAACGTGTTGTACGATCTACTGATTGCAGCATATAGTCATATGTCGCAGGGTAAGGTGGACATTCATCAAAAGCCATCATAATATCCGAACCTAAATCATTTTGAATTTCCATCGCCTTTTCTGGACTTAAAAACAATTTGTCCCCATTCAAATGATTACGGAAATGAACCCCTTCTTCTTCAATTTTACGGAATTGACTGAGTGAGAACACTTGGAAACCGCCTGAATCTGTTAAAATCGGGCGATCCCAGTTCATAAATTTATGCAAGCCCCCTGCTTCCTTAACAATATCATTGCCTGGTCGCAGCCATAAATGATACGTATTTGACAGAATAATACCTGCATTCATTTCCTTTAATTCCTCAGGTGACATTGTTTTAACAGTTGCTTGTGTACCAACAGGCATAAATGCTGGCGTTTCAAAAGAGCCATGCGGCGTATGCACGATGCCAAGGCGTGCTCCTGTTTGCTTACAAGTATGAAGTAGCTCATAACGAATTGCTGGTTGTGTCATATTATAAAAAATTCCTCTCTTATCTAAAGTAAAAACAGTACTCCGATTTTATTCGTTATTCTCCCTTTGGACGAATAAACATAGCATCACCAAAGCTAAAGAAGCGATATTTTTCTTCTACAGCTTGATGATACGCACTTAAAATGGTTTCTCTTGTCGCAAGTGTACTAACAAGCATTACAAGGGTTGATTTTGGTAAATGGAAGTTTGTGATTAACCCATCCACAACAGTAAATTCATATCCTGGATAAATGAAAATAGACGTCCAACCTTGTTCTGCTCGCACTTCACCTCCATATTTAGAACCGATAGTTTCTAATGTACGTGTAGAGGTTGTACCAACTGCAATCACTTTTCCACCATTACTCTTTACGCGGTTGATGGTAGATGCTGCTTCTTCCGTTACACTATAAAATTCGGCATGCATTTCGTGATTTTCAATTGAATCTACACTTACAGGACGGAAAGTTCCAAGTCCTACATGCAAAGTAATAAATACAACTTCGACACCTTTTGCTTTTACTTGCTTCAGTAATTCCTCGGTAAAATGCAAGCCTGCAGTTGGTGCTGCTGCTGAGCCACGCTCTTTAGCATAAACAGTTTGATAACGATCCTTGTCATCTAATTTTTCACGAATATATGGAGGTAGTGGCATTTCGCCAAGTTGCTCTAAAATTTCATAAAAAATCCCATTATATTTAAACTCAAATGTACGTCCACCATGATCAAGCTCTCCTGTACAAATAGCTGTCAGTAAGCCATCTCCAAATGTTACAACGGTACCAACTTTTACACGTTTAGCTGGCTTAACAAGTGTTTCCCATTCATCTGTACCAGCCATTTGCTTTAATAGCAGTACCTCTATATGGGCACCAGTTTCCTCTTTAACACCCATTAATCGCGCTGGTAAGACTCTTGTATCATTTAACACAAGGCAGTCCCCAGCTCGTAGCTCATCTAAAATATGAGCAAAATGATGATGCTCTACATTTTTTGAGCCAGGCGTCACTACCATTAAACGACTTGCTGTACGGTCCACAAGTGGTGTTTGTGCAATAAGTTCTTCTGGTAATTCAAAATCAAAATCTTCTACACGCATGAAAATACTTCCTTCTTCTAGGTTTGTTGGGGATATTCATATCCAAAATGTTCGTAAGCTAAATGTGTGGCCACACGTCCACGTGGCGTCCGTTGTATAAAGCCAATTTGCATTAAATATGGCTCGTACACATCCTCAATCGTTACGCGTTCCTCGCCAATAGATGCTGCCAACGTATCTAAGCCTACAGGGCCACCACGGAAGCGCTCAATCATGTTGGTCACAAGTTTATGGTCAATATGGTCAAGCCCTCTAGGATCAACTTGTAATAGCTCGAGCGCTTGCTTTGCAAGTCCCTCCGTTATCATACCATCTCCAAGTACCTGTGCATAATCTCGCACTCGTTTAAGCAAGCGGTTAGCAATTCGGGGTGTACCACGCGAGCGTGTCGCCATTTCAAGTGCTGCTACTTGTTCAATATTAACATCAAATAAATGCGCACTACGGACTACAATTTCTGCAAGTGAAGTATTATCATAATACTCCAATCTTAATAATACGCCAAAGCGATCTCTTAAAGGTGCTGATAACGCGCCTGCCCTTGTCGTTGCACCAACGAGTGTAAATGGTGGTAAATCAAGTCGAACAGAACGCGCTTCAGGACCTTTACCAACGACGATATCTAAACAAAAATCCTCCATGGCAGGATAAAGCACCTCTTCTATTGCACGAGGAAGGCGATGTATTTCATCTATAAATAGCACATCTCCTGGCTCCAGTGAGCTTAAAATAGCTGCTAAATCTCCAGGACGTTCGATCGCAGGGCCACTAGTCATGCGCACATTGACATTCATTTCATTAGCAATGACAGCAGCTAATGTAGTTTTACCAAGTCCAGGCGGTCCATATAACAGCACATGATCTAAACTTTCCTGACGAAACTTTGCCGCTTCAATGAAGATTTGTAAATTCTCTTTTACCTTGTGTTGACCAATATATTGTGCTAATCTTTGTGGTCGTAAAGATAATTCAAACTGTTCATCATAGCCACCTGCCTCACTAGCCATCATACGTTCAGACATGTACTTCTCCCCCTTTCACTATTTTAACTTTAATAGCAATTGTAAAGCTTGTTTCATAAATGCATCTGTTGTTTCAAGCTTGTCGTTTTCTTCTAGCTGTGGACGTATTTTTTCTAATTCTTTTTCAGAATAGCCAAGTGCCATTAAGGCAAGAATAGCTTCTTCAAGCTCATGTTTATATGGATTTACACCAAATAACGGTAGCTCATCTTCTGTACTAGGTAGTTCAATAGTCTCCAACAATCCTCCAAGTTTACCTTTTAAATCTAGAATCATTTGACGTGCAGTTTTCTTACCCACACCAGGGAACTTTACTAAAAACGATTCATCCTCTCGTTCAATCGCACTGATAACTTGTTGCGGATTCCCAGTGGCTAAAATAGCAAGCGCACCCTTCGGCCCAATTCCAGACACTAAAATAAGTTTACGAAACAGCTCTCGTTGGTCTAAATTTGGGAAGCCATATAACACCTGTGCGTCCTCACGTACATGCAAATGTACAAATATTTGCTGATCAAGTGCAGATGTCCTGAACACAAATGGATTGGGCGTATTCAGCTGCCAGCCAATCCCTTGCTGTTCAAGGACGATATACTCAGGAGTTATTCGCTTTATTTGTCCTTTTAAATAATCATACATTCAATAATCCCTCACAATCATCGTCTTCGATTATAGCATATTGCGAACGAATGCTCGACTATAAGAAATAGCACAATTAGTCGTTCACATACAAAAATGACCGCCGAAAGACGGTCATTTCTTTATCATTTTATCAATATCGTACCACAGTTTAGGCCAATATGTGAGAGCTCGTTTTGTGAATGGCACTAAATAATCTAAAAATACGAGCTGTTGATTTAATGGTAAATCTACTGCAAAAAGCCATTCACGTAACAGCTCATTTGGATATTTTAAACGATGTAGCTTTCTTTTATCTAATCGTTTCATCTCTGGTAGTTCTGCAAATATTTTTCCAAGGTCATAATCTACAGCAGGTAATACGCGATGTAACCATAAGATATATTCATCATCCGCTTCTCCAAGATGAGCCATATCAAAATCAATTAAACGCAATTTCCCATCTGAGCACCATAAAAAATTATGATGTACGACATCTCCATGTAAAAGCGTTATTTCTTTTTCAGGTACATCTTCCTGAGCGATTAGCTGTAACGATTTTTCACTATAATGTAAAATTTGATCGATTTCTTCTTTTGTTAAAAATGCACGAAAGTCATTTCGTCTGCTTTTAAAACGCATATGACGCATTTGCCATTTTAAAAGCTGTGAATAGGTATGCAGGCCTGGCACCCGCTGCCAAGCAATTTTTTTATGTGTATCATGTAACGTATTTAATAACTTGAGTGAATCCTTCCGATCTTTTTTATGTGCAAAATTAGCACTATGACTTCCCTCTTGCCAATCTTGCACGATTAAATACTCATCATCACTTCTCATTAAAGGTAAGATTAGCGAAGGTTCCAGATGTCCAAGCTGTCGATGAATAACCCTCACCTTTTCTGCTACTTCTATCTGCTTTGCTCGTTTCACAAAATAATTATTGGATTGATATTTATACTTCCAAATATTCGGCTTTACTTCTTCAATGATATACGCTTTTTCACCATCGATAAGGCGTCATCCCGCCTGGGTAAAAGTGCGGTGACATCCATGGTCCTACCGAATGTGGCATATGGCCATGTGTTGGACATGGCATTGGGCATGGTGGCGGACATGGCGGTGGACAATGACATTGATCCATTTGCCAAGTTGGCATCATGACTGGTTGTGCATGACAACCACATGGCTGTTCCATTTCCGGCATCATTTCTGGCATAGGCTGCATAGGGAAGAATGGAGATGTACTAGATTCTAAGAACTCCCTTTTTTCGCATGGCATTTCACACGACATTGGTTGCTCCGGCATTGTATAAGCCTCAAATTGCGGTTCCATTGGCATTGGCATCGGCATTGGCCAATACATATGATGATGCACTGGCTGATGGCAGCTAGCACAATGTGGTACTGCTGGCATTTGTGGCATGATAAAAATCGGTTGCGGCATTGGAGGTGGTGGCGCCTCCGGTTGGACCATAGGCTGTGGTGGCGGTTGAATTTGAATTGGTGATACAGTTTGAGTTTGCTCTACATTTGGCATGACAACTTGTTGATTCCATCTAAGCTCAACAGGCGCTTGCTGAGGCATCGGCATTGGCATCGGATAAGGAATTGGAATCATCTGTGGTTCTGGCATAGGTGGTGGTGGTACAATAATAGGTGGTGGCATCGGTCTTTGAACCTCTTTCTCTTTCACGTGCCTTGTAGGTGACTCCTTGTGCATGTGTTCTTTGTGCATATGTTCCTTATGGCCCTCTCTATGTCCCCCCTCTCTATGCACTCCCCAATCTGTTTCTCGACTATGTTCTCTATGTGGTTCTCTATGTTGTTCTCTATGTGGTTCTTTGTTTATTTTTTCAGGTAGGATAATTTCCATGCCCGGTACAATATAATCTGGGTTAGCAAGATGGGCATTTAGCCGCTTTAAATCTTCAAACGAAACGCCATATTCTTTTGCAATCTTCCACAACGTATCTCCCTTTTGGACAATATGAATACGCAATTTCTTCCTCCCTTCCTCTCTTCGTATCATATGTTCAATGTTTCATTTGGATACAAAAAATTCACGCATGTTGGAAATGCTTCGTGGTACACTAGTTTTTAAGGAAAACTGCTTCCTTTATTACAGGCAGAGGTGATCTCTTATGAAAAAAATGTTAGGCGAAGAACGCCGACTGCAACTTCTAGCACAACTTAAAAAAAGTCCAGCACCTATAACAGGGACGGACCTAGCTAAATTTGCTAATGTTTCTAGACAAGTCATTGTCAATGATATGACATTATTAAAGGCTAGAAATGAACCTATTATTGCAACTAGCCAAGGATATCTTTATATGCACCAGGAACAATTACATCAAACTGTTGAACGTACAATTCCTTGCTTTCACACCGCAGAGGATGCAGAAGATGAACTTATAACAATAGTTGATTGCGGTGGTACAGTAAAAAATGTCATTGTTGAACATCCAATTTATGGGGAAATTACCGCATCCATCATGGTCTCTAACCGTCATGAGGTTAAAAAATTTATTCAACGTGTCAACGAAACACAGGCAAGTTACTTATCTGAGCTAACAGGTGGTACACATCTTCATGTTATTTCTGCGCCTTCTGTTGAAATTCTAGATTTAATTGAGCTTACTTTACAAAGAAAGAGCTATTTAGTTGTAGATCAATAAATTAACAAACTTTGCTTCAATAAAGTGTAAAATCAAATAATTGATTAATAGCTGCTAGCCTTCAAGGAGACTAGCAGCTTTTCCTCTAAAAAAAGAGCTATCCACTTTTTTAATTGGATAGCTTCAGAGTTAGAGAAATCTTTTTCGTTGTGAAGGTGTTGGCAATAAACATTTTTCGTTTTGTCCGAAAAGACGATATCTATTTTTAGCAAACATTCGGTACATTATATTTCGTATAGATGGAGGAAAAAGGATGAAAATATAGCAGACAGGCCAAAAACTATCTAATCGCTTACAGATTTTAAGAGCTGCTGTGGATTCAAAATATGCCTTTCCATGATGACACTATCTATATTTTCTGGCACTCCATGTTGTGCAAGTAGTGTCTGTCCTACATCACTTTGGATGGATGCAAATTGGAAATATGTGGACTGATCATATTTGATAATAAATTGCACACTCCGATCACAAAAATTGCACACTCCGTCAAACAAAATAATGCCGCCCACAACGATTCCTCCTAGTCGCTTTTATTTACTCGTCCGATGTTAGATAAGTAAAGTATGTACCAAGTGACTTCACCTTGCAACCAAGTGCAGCTAGTTCTTCCATAGCTCCACGCATCATAGGCTCCTTTTCATCCGCTAATACATCAATCATAAAGAAATAATCACCTAAGCCTGTTTTTAATGGTCGTGATTCGATTTTACTTAAATTTAGCTGTCGCCATGCAAATACTGATAATACCTGATGTAATGCCCCTGAACGGTCCGTTGGCAATGTAATCATGAAAGTTGTCTTCGCCTGTCCATCCGATAATTCTTGCGGCAATCGTCTATTTTGCTTGGATAATACGAAGAAGCGTGTATGGTTAAAATGGAAATCATGAATATCAGGTTGAACGATTTCTAAGTCATATTTAACTGCTGCAGCTGCATTTCCAACTGCCGCTATGCACTCGTCTGGATTTTCGGATACGAATTTTGCTGCTGCTGCTGTTGATGTCGTTTGAAGTAACGGAACATGACTGAAACGATAGAATAAGTATTTATGACATTGGGCTAGCGCATGTGGATGTGAATAAACACCAGTAATCGATTCCCAATTGTCCTTCTGTTCTTTATTGACCATTAAATGCTGCTGTATTTTTAATAGAAGTTCACCTGTAACATATAGGGTCGCCTCATGGAATAAATAATCGAGCGTTAACGATACAGATCCTTCTAAAGCATTTTCTAGTGGCACAACTGCTAAATCTACCTTCCCCTCAGCTACTGCCTCAATACATTCTGGAATTGTAGCACAAGGGACAAGCCATTCATTCGGAAAGGTTGCCTTTGTTGCTAAGTATGTAAATGATGCCTCCGGTCCTAAATATCCTATTCGTTTTTCCCATTGTTGTTCTGTCATTACATCTACCTCCTGTTCATTGTTTAATTTGATTGGCCCACCACCATGACGTGGGGGTGATTTCCATTTCAACTGGGTGCCTTCATGTGGTCGTCCATCTTGCACTCCAATCAACTTATACACTTACGTTTTAAGAAACTTTTTAAATTTCACTAATGTAAAAATTTAGAATTTTCAGTTTCTAAAAACTTCTTTCATTCTACAACAAATGTTGGTAAAGCATAATACGAAGCTTCCCAAGCGTTTGGAACCCCTCTTTATGCTTTTCTCTCTATGAATTTTCTCTTTTGTTATAGAATAAGGAGCTGTCCCATAAAGCGATATTATTACATCACATAGGACTGCTCCTTTTGAGTTTATTTACATTCTGTCAAAAATTCAAGCTTACTTTCAGTCATTACAATGCACCAGAACTAATTACTTCCGCGGACTCTACAAAATCTAAACGTTTGAGTTGCTGTATTAAATCATCAAGTTCACATGTCATACTAGTTACATCTAATGACAATGTAACATTAGCACGTCCTTGTATCGGTATTGTTTGATGGATAGTCAGTACATTGCAATGCGTAATTGTCACTGTTTCTAAAAGCTTTGCAAGTGTTCCTTTACGGTCTTGAAGCTGTAAAAAGACTGTTAAAATGCGTTCCTGCACAATTGAGTGAAAAGGAAATACAGCATCACGATATTTGTAAAACGCACTACGCGATAAATCCACCTGCTTTACCGCATCCCAAATGGAAGATACCGAACCACTTGAAAGTAAGTGTTTCGCCTCCAAAGTTTTTTGCATAGCATCCGTTAAAACATCTTCACGAACTAAATAATATCGCTGATTCGCAACATTCTTCATACGCTTCCCCCTAAAACTCTTGTCTTAATCGACAAATTCAAATTCAAACTCTTGCAGACGAACAGTATCACCATCTTGAGCTCCACGTTCGCGTAGAGCTTCATCCACACCCATTGCACGTAATTGACGAGCAAAACGGCGAATACCATCTTCACGGCTAAAGTCAGTCATTTTAAATAGGCGTTCAATTGCGTAACCACTAATGATAAATGTACCATCATCATCACGAGTAATTTCGAAATCTTCACCTTTTGCTTCATGTTTATACATTACCGTTGCTTCTGATTGCTCCTCTAAATCATCATATAGAGGGAATTCAGGTGTTACTTCAAGTAAATCAGCAATCGCAAATAGTAACTCTTTTAAACCTTGACGTGAAATAGCTGAAATCGGGAAAATTTGAACGTCTTCTCCCACTTTTTTGCGGAATTCCTCTAAGTTTTCTTCTGCACCAGGCATATCCATTTTGTTAGCAACAATAATTTGTGGACGCTCTGTTAAACGAAGATTATATTGTTTTAGCTCTTCATTAATCGTTAAATAATCCTCGTAAGGATCGCGGCCTTCCATTCCTGACATATCAATAACATGGACAATAACACGCGTACGTTCAATATGTCGTAAAAACTGATGACCTAATCCTACCCCTTGGTGTGCTCCTTCGATAAGACCAGGTAAATCTGCCATCGCGAAGCTTCGATGATCATCTGTCTCAATCATTCCTAAATTCGGGACAATTGTTGTAAAATGATATGCACCAATTTTTGGCTTAGCAGCAGAAACAACAGATAAAAGCGTTGATTTACCAACACTTGGGAAACCTACTAGTCCCACATCCGCTAAAACTTTTAACTCTAATATAACATTTAATTCTTGTCCTGGCTCACCTTTTTCAGAAAGTTCTGGAGCAGGATTAGCAGGTGTTGCAAAGCGAGAATTCCCTCGGCCTCCACGGCCAGCTTTTGCGATAATCGCTTGTTGACCATGCTCTACTAAATCGGCAATAACAGCGCCTGTTTCTTCGTTCATTACGACTGTGCCAGGTGGTACTTTAACGATTAAATCGTCTGCACGTTTACCATGCATTCCTTTACTCATACCATGCTCACCACGGTCAGCCTTAAAATGGCGTTTATAGCGGAAATCCATTAATGTTCGTAAGCCCTCTTCAACTTCAAATACTACGTTACCACCATGTCCACCGTCACCACCAGCTGGACCACCATTCGGTACATATTTTTCTCGGCGAAAGGCAACCATTCCGTCCCCGCCGTCGCCACCTTTTACATAAATCTTAACGTGATCGACAAACATTTAGTTCACTCCCTATTTGCTTTCAATACATATTGCCAGCACGAATTCGTCTGTTCAATTGTTTGAATGTCTAATTGTTTCAAACCTTTTTCGGTGAATGCATCAGCACTCCATAGCCCATTTAGCGTGAATGTCACGGCAAATGTATGATCGTCAACACGTACATCGAGCGCTAAGCTCTGCTCTGTAAATGGATCTAATGTATCATAAACATGCATAACTGTTTTGTTTAAGTAGTCTACAACATCCGAATCAATACTATTTGTGACAGGCTTTATTATCTCACCGCTTAGCTTCATTGGTAATGAAGGATAGCGCCAGCCTCCTGTTTGCAGCCATTCTATTGTTTTCGGTAATTGTAGACGATTAAGGATAGAAAGTACTTGTAATTGCTCTGAATACTCTTTAATAAGTTTTTTTGATTCATCAATTCTACCTAAATCTAAATTCATGCGAATAAGCTGAAGCTGATTCACATAATCATGATTTGCAAAACGTAATACTTCACTAATGGTTAGTGATTGATTGTTCATCCCATTCACTCCAATAAAGTTATCCTTACTAGTATAACAAGTTTTGCTTTATTTTTCCCTTAATTCTTCATCGAATTTTAGCCAAAAAAAGGACTGCAATAAATGCAGTCCTCCGCTTTATGTTATCTTATAAAAGATTAAGCTTCTTGTGATGCTGGGTATACAGATACTTGTTTGCGATCGCGACCTAAGCGTTCGAATTTAACAACGCCGTCAACTTTAGCAAATAGCGTATCGTCACCACCACGACCTACGTTTGTACCTGGGTAAATTTTTGTACCGCGTTGACGGTAAAGAATTGAACCACCAGTTACGAATTGGCCATCAGCACGTTTAGCACCAAGTCGTTTAGACTCAGAGTCACGTCCGTTTTTAGTAGAACCTACACCTTTTTTAGATGCGAAAAGTTGAAGGTCTAATGCTAATAATAATTTCATCGTGTTCCACCTCCTACTTGGTTGTAGTTGATTTGGATGTATTGTCCGTAATTTTGCACCATTGAATACACTTGGGCAGTCATTACTTGAACAATTAACTGTAGTTTTGCATCAATCTCAGGTTCAATATCTGATGGTAAATCTACCTTAAGATAGCCTCCACCTTCAGCAGCTTGTTCGACTTCTGGCTGTAATTGTAATAGTGCATAAATAGCATTCACCGTACCTATGGCAATTGTAGATGCTCCTGCACATACTAAATCTTTACCAGATTCATCGTATTCAGCATGTCCTGAAAATTCAAATGCTGACACATGTCTATTTTCATCGTGATGAATCGTAACTTGTATCATTCGCTACACCTCACAATTAAGCGTTGATAGCTTCAACAACTAATTTTGTGTAAGGTTGACGGTGACCTTGTTTACGACGGTAGTTCTTTTTAGCTTTCAATTTGAAAACAACGATTTTTTTCGCACGGCCTTCTTTAACAACTTTAGCTGTTACAGTAGCGCCTTCTACGAATGGAGCTCCAACTTTAACGTTTTCGCCACCAACGAATAATACTTTATCAAAAGTTACAACCTCATCAGCTTCTACGCCTAATTTTTCAACATAGATTTCTTGACCAGCTTCTACTTTGATTTGTTTACCACCAGTTTCAATAATTGCGTACATTTTACTGCACCTCCTCTTAGACTCAGACTCGCCTGTTTATAAAGGTGATCATACGATTCTTAAACCTTTCCAGTGCGGTTGCAGTAGCACAGGTGCTACAAACAATAACATTAAAATATTACCACACGTTTTTTTTTAAGTCAATCTATTCATTACATATTTCTCAAATGCTAAACGATATTTTCGATAATTCCATTCTTTTAACGCTTGAAGCCAAATAAATAAACATAGAATTGCTAAAAAAATAGATTGTGGGAGGTAACATAAAGTTATGATGAATAGTATAAAGGCTATTATAAGAGAAAACCAGTAATAATATTCAAATGCACGAACACTTGGACTGAATAAAAATAAGCATGCTAAAAATATTCTGCCACCGTCCAACGGAATGATCGGTAAAACATTGATTGCTAATAGCACAAGTTGCACATTAATAAGCTTAGTAGCAAGCAGCTCTGGCATAAAAAAAGCAAGGCCAATCCCTAATATTGTAGCGATTGGTCCCCCTAAGGCAATCCAAAGGAGTGACATCGCTGGCACAACCGCTGGATTTTCAAATTCTATTTCCCCTCCGTAAGGTGTAATAACACATGATTTCACCTTTACACCACAAAGCATTGCCGTTAACAAATGACCTGCTTCATGCCATAATAACGAAGATAAAATAATGGCGTAATAAGCAATTTGGCCAGTAACAATCATTAAAAATACGAGAGGGATACATAGAAGATGCAGTTTAATTTTCATTGGACGCCGCTGCTTCAAGCCACTGTACAATCTGCTCTAAACTATAATGTGTCTTATCTTTTTCAATCGAGATATAGAGTTGTCCTGCCTCTTTCATGCCGATTAAATCGTTTGCCTGCACTGTTGTGTAGGGAAGTTGTGCTAAACTATCCAACATACCATAGGATACTGTTGTACCGTCATCATAGCTAATCGTCATTGTTTTACCAGTATATTTTGTATGACCGGTAAAAACGACAAGACCATTCTTTCCAGCATAAACCGGTAGACCCATGTCATATTGCAATAAAAACCCTTCCTTAAAAACTTGCGCATTGGCAAATGATAATAGCTCAGTTTGCCCAACATCACTCGATACCAAAATTGTTGCATCATCTTTATTTAGCCAACTTTGTCCGAGCTCGCTTAAATAGGTTAAATCAGCTGATGTCGTAACTAGTTTTCGCACTGGTGTTTCCAATACACCTTGATCCTCTAAACGAATTACAAGCATAATTGCAGCCACAAGCAGTATTGTGACCAACCATTTCCATTTCTTAAACAAGCTCTCATCCTTTTTTCACACTATATGAGATTGCATGTCCATTCATGCACAAGAAAAAACCTTCTCGTACAAATGCACGAAAAGGCTGATGATTATCTTGAAAATAATGCTTTTAGTTTTGAAAATACACCTTTATGTTCATCTTCAATTGCCATAAGTGGCACAGACTCTCCAAGTATTCGACGGGCAATATTACGATAGCCTAGAGATGCTTTATTAGTAGGATCCATTACTACTGGTTCACCTTTATTGGATGATGAAATAACCCCTTCATTATCTACGATGATCCCTAATAAATCGATAGACAAATGTGTTGTTATTTCATTAACATCCAATGTATCACCGCTTTTCATCATATGCTGACGAATGCGGTTAATAATTAGTTTAGGTGCAGTAATTTCTTCCTGCTCGAGTAAGCCAATAATTCGATCTGCATCACGCACTGCAGAGATTTCTGGCGTCGTCACTACAATTGCATGATCTGCACCAGCAACAGCATTGCGATAGCCTTGTTCAATGCCCGCTGGACAGTCTATTAAAACATAATCATAGTCTCTTTTTAATTCTTCTACTAAGCTCTTCATTTGCTCAGGTTTAACAGCATTTTTATCTGTCGTTTGAGCAGCAGGTAATAAAAATAGTTTCTCATCTACACGTTTATCTTTTATTAACGCTTGATGAATCTTACAGCGCCCCTCAACAACGTCTACTAAATCATAAATAATTCGATTTTCAAGACCTAAAATTACGTCCAAATTACGTAGACCAATATCAGTATCTACTAAACATACTTTTTTACCTTGTAGAGCCAATGCAGTCCCAAGGTTAGCCGTTGTCGTTGTTTTTCCGACACCGCCTTTACCTGAAGTTATGACGATCGCTTCTCCCACACTAGCTACCTCCCTTAGACACATTTAACAATGGTCGAATATTTTTTAAAGCGTGAATTTGATCATACGTAATGCGCCCATCATAACCAATTAATGCACAAGTCATCTCATCTTGATTAATTGCTTTTACATGTTCGTTTGACATTGCCTGAACCTGATCAGCAATCATAATGTGTGTGGCTTCAAAGCGAGATGCTGCTATGATTGCTTCCCTATTACCATGAACACCAGCATGCGCAATTCCTTTGAGTTTGCCTAAGACATACACATTGCCACCTGCTTCTACACGTCCGTTCGGATTGACATTCCCTACGATAATAATATCTCCTGGCGAACGAAGAACTTGACCCGATCTGACCACACCTACATATGTATCTTGTTGACTTTCAATCCTTTTCTGGTTGCTCTCATGGACAGTCAGTACTTCACTTTGCACCTTTGAAACGATTAGTTGCTCTGTTTCTTGAACAATTTTAATAAGCTCATTGGTTTGTTCATCAGAACAGTATCGATAGCCCAAATATAATTGTACATCTACTTTACTATCGATACCGCTTTCTGAAACTTTCTTTTTAAGCTCTTCTACTAAATCGACATACGCACATTGATCGTCTAAATGAAGAACAAATCCATCCTTTGTTCCCTTCATATTAACTAACTGTTTTTTCATGAATGCCTCACCCCACGTTGTTCTTTGTTAAGAAACTTCACGTGCTCTCTGTAAGACACGCGCATTAATTAGATACTTGAAGGCCCAACCAAGAATCATTAAAAATAGTGCATTAGCAATGATCGTTGGTAGTAGTCGTGAACGTAAGAAATCCGATAATGGGATTGCTGTAAAGTCGATAAGATAGAAGAATTGATAGAGTATAAATTCTAAAATTGCTACTAAAACAACTGAAATCGTCGTTGTCACAACTAAGTGCTGATGAATAACTTTCACAATTGACCCTGCTAAAAAACAAGTAAGCGGAAACAGCACTGAATATAATCCAATAATATCAATGTAAAACACATCATACAAGACACCAAAAAAAAGTCCATACATTACCGCTCGTTGACGGCTGTAATAGATGGATATAAATATTAAATATAAGATTAAAAATCTCGGAACTAAATAATAGATTTGCCCATTCACTTCAATCGGTGAAAGCATAGCAAACGCTGGTTCTAGTAAAAATAGCAAAACTGCCACAGTGGGGATGAGAATTCGAACCATTATTTCGCCTCCTCTTCACCCTTTTGTGGATGTGTTAAATCCTCGTTCGATGCATTACCATCAGATCCATCTATCACAGTAGCGGAACGTTTAGCAATAACAACATAGTCTAAAATTGAAAAATCAGCAGATGGTTTTACATAGGCCATTTTTGTTAAGCCAAAATCATCTGTGCTTACTTCAGTTATTTCTCCGATTGGCACATTTTTTGGGAAAATACCGCCAAGTCCTGATGAAACTACTTGCTGACCTTTTTTAACTGTTAAACTTGAATCGATTCGCTTCATAATGAGTTCATTACGCTCTTTATCATAGCCCTCGATTAAACCGTATGCTTGTTTATCTCCTTGAACCATCGCAGAAACACGATAGTTAGGATTATTTGTATTTAAAAGCTCTACCTCAGAGGTGAAAGGTGTTACTAAAGTAATTTTACCGATTAACCCTTTCGCTGTCATAACTGCCATATTTTTTTCTACACCTTGCGAAGAACCTTTATCTAAAATAATTTTTTCTTCCCATTGGTCAGGATTTCTAGCGATCACTGTGGCATGAATCGGATCATAGGCTTTTAAGCTTTCCGATTTGTCCATAAGCTCTTGATACTTTTTAATATCAGCTTTCAAGTCCGATGCCTCAGCTTGTACAGCAGCAAATTCATCTAAGCGTGCTTTTAAACGTTTATTTTCTTCGTACGTGTTTAATAGGGAATCAATACTATTAAAAACACCAGTAATATAATTCGCCGGCTTCGCAACAATAGATTGTGCGACGCCGACAGTGTCTTTAATAATTTGCTCTGGTAAAGAAGCATTCGTCCGTTCACGTAATGAGAAGCTAATCAATGCCACAAGAAAAACCATGCCTATGAGCAGCAAAATTAATTTCTTATTGAAAAAAAAATGTGGCATTGCCTAAACCTCCTTACCCTTTAACTTGTTGTGCACGAATTAAATCAATATGTTCTAGAGCCTTACCTGTACCAATAGCAACACAGTCCAGTGGATCTTCTGCGATAAATACTGGCATATTAGTTTCTTGGCTAATAACTTTGTCTAAATTCGTTAATAGCGCACCACCACCTGTTAGTACAATTCCGCGTTCCATTACGTCTGCAGATAATTCAGGAGGTGTTTGTTCAAGCGTTTTTCGAACACCATCAATAATAGATGCTACCGCTTCACGTAAAGATTCAGAAATTTCCTGTGAAGAAATTTCGATTGTTTTAGGTAAACCTGTTAAAAGGTCGCGTCCTCTAATTTCCATTCTTTCTTCTGGACCTTCAGCCAACGCTGTACCGATTTCCATTTTCACTGCTTCCGCAGTACGTTCACCAATTGTTAAGTTATATGATTTACGAATATACGAAATGATGGATTGGTCCATTGCATCCCCGCCGACACGTACAGATTCACTTGTTACAATACCACCTAATGAAATAACCGCTACCTCTGTTGTACCACCACCGATATCAACGACCATTGACCCTGTTGGATCCCATACTGGTAAGTTTGAACCGATTGCTGCTGCAAATGGCTCTTCAATTGTAAATGCTTCTTTAGCACCTGCTTGGCGAGCAGCATCAATAACCGCACGTTGTTCAACCGATGTAATACCGTAAGGCACACAAATCATAACATTTGGTTTTTTCCAATTACCACCAGAATTTTTACAAGCTTCTTTTAAATAGTATTCTATCATTGCTGTAGTAATATCAAAATCAGCAATAACGCCATCTTTCATAGGACGGATAGCTACGATTGAGCCAGGTGTACGACCAATCATATTTTTCGCATCATTACCAACTGCAACAATATCTCCAGTTTTTGTATTTTTCGCTACAACTGAAGGTTCGCGTAAAACGATTCCCTTCCCTTTAATAAACACTAATGTATTCGCTGTGCCAAGGTCAATCCCGACATCTTTACTTCCTAATCCAAACAAATTGTGTACTCCCTTTCTATTTAAGCCATACTTTCGTTGACATCAACTATACCCCGGCGCGTAATTACACCCCAAGGCTCTATCTTCATTCACTCGGTGTTAGACACCAACTGAAAAAACTACACACTCATTTATCTCACACCTGTTGAATTGAGAGTCTTCTTTTGAATAAAGATAAAATCATACCGTTCATTATAACGGAAAAACGCAAGAATTTGTAGTGCTACATACCTCTTCTCGCGGAAAAGATACTATTTTAATTTCCTCCTAAACAAAAATAGTACGTATAGATTAGCATATAATTTTTATTCATGTAAGACAACGTGTAATAGGCTACCAATTTTTGTGAATATTATAGACATTTCTACGAATACAATAACGCTTTATATAAAAAAAGGTTCGCATTCATTTTTAGTTTTCCGCAAAAAAAATACAAAATATTTATTTTTAAAATAATGATGCGATTTGATACTTCATCAAACGTTAGAATAAGGAACAAAATGTGAGGCTGCCCGAAACAATTCAGCAACTACCCTTCAGTCTTAATTACATACCTCAGCAAATTTTATTGAGCTAGGGATTTTCATCTATAAACTAAATTAAAAAACCCTGCAAAATGCATGCAGAGTTAAAAATATCCTTTTTCCTTCAAACTAATAAACTGATGATCACCAATGATGAGATGGTCTATTAAATCAATGCCTATAATATAACCAGCCTCTATAATCCTTCTCGTCACTTCAATATCCTCATCACTGGGTGTTGGTACGCCACTGGGGTGATTATGGGCACAAATAATAGAGGCTGCAGATCTTTTTACAGCCTCGCGAAAAATTTCCCTAGGATGAACGATTGAAGCATTTAGACTGCCTATAAAAATCGTCTGTCTATGAATAATTTGATTTTTTACGTTTAAAAAAAGAACTACAAAATGCTCCTGATTCAGTGAGGTCATATCAGGCATTAAATAGGCAGCAGCATCTTGCGGTGAGCGAATCGTATATTTTTCATCGCTATGTTTCTGTGCGAGACGTCTACCGAGTTCAATTGCTGCTAATAATTGAATAGCTTTAACCTCACCAATCCCTCTAATAGCAACCATTTCTTCTATTGTTGCATGTTTCAAATGATGTAAACGTTCAAAAACGCTTAGTACGCGATTTGCAAGTACAAGAACAGACTCCTCTTTAGTGCCTGTCCTTAGTAAAATAGCCAGCAGCTCCTGGTTTGATAAACTCATAGCGCCTTGTCTCCGAAGTCTTTCTCGAGGTCGATCCTCAATATTAACGTCTCGTATCATCGTCCTAGGTAGAACATCATTCGGCAAAAAATCTCACTCCTTCGCAAATTGGATAATATTGAGTGCTACCAATTGCTTAAACAACGCTGCAAGTGGTAAGCCGACAACATTGTTATAATCTCCTTCAATTCGTTTCACTAGAAGGGTTCCAGCGGTTTGAATGCCATAACCACCGGCTTTATCAAATGGATCTCCCGAATCTACATATGCTTCGATGAGCTCCTGCGATAAATGATGAAAGACAACAGTTGTCTCTTCAACAAATGTAGTTTCATTACCGTTAGGCTCAATAATGGCAACAGCTGTCATGACCGCATGACGCTTGCCTGATAAGCGCAATAAGTGAGAAATTGCTTCCTCACGATTTTTTGGTTTATGAAGTAACTCATTATTATAAACAACAATAGTATCCGCTCCGATAATCGTTGCATTTGGAGTTTTTTTCGCCACATCATGTGTTTTTAATAGAGCTACATTTTTTACATAATCTTGCATTGTAGTTGCCTGGACGCTTGTCTCTTCTACTTCACTAGTTATTATGTCGAATGGAAGTGATAGCATAGCAAGTAATTCTTTTCGGCGTGGTGAAGCGGAAGCAAGCACTAGCTTGTGATTAGTTTTAAACATTATCTGACCATTCCTCCTTATTAGTTATCATAACGGAGAATTTGGGATTTGAAAATTTTCTAAAAATCAAGATAATGCTTATTTCACTATCTTTTGTGCTTAAAACTTCACTTGAAGACAAGCATTTTTCGATTTGTAATGGGCAAAAACTTGTAAGCGAATGATGCTAATATTAGTTGAAATAGACGAGGCTGCCGCTCCAATAGATTGCCAATCAGCAGGTAGCGTAGAATCCTTCGATTTATCCTTAAAATTTAATTTTGTTGCATTTTTGTCAGCTAGCACAGCTGGAAGCTCTGCAACCGTTGCCTCCTTACAACTGTCACCGCTCAAAGTAAATGCTTTTTTAAATGTTGCAGGATCTTTTAAAAAGACAAGCTGACTTTCATCTGTTTCCATACTTGTCCAAACATAAAATTTTCCATCTACCTCAACAACGGCACTTTCTTTTAACGAAGGATGTTCAGATACAAATGCACTTGCACTTTCATAATTTGAATAGACCCCTGCTTGGCTTGCAAAAAACATAGGTCCGTTCGTTGCTCCTCCCGCTGTCGGAATTGTTTCTCCAGCTGTATTACCATTATTGCTTTTATTCGCTACCTCATTACTATCATTTTTTAAAGAAAATTTAGTGCTTGCTTGAAGAATACCTAAAAAAATAGCTACACCAAAAAGTCCGACTATTCCTCCAATAACCATCGCTCGAAATATTTGTTTTCTCATCACATGACTGACAATTTTCATTCGACCATCACCTCTCTCTTCAACATATCAAAGTAATTTATAAAAGACGGGATTGTTACAATTTGATATAAGTATATGTATAAAAGGGTGTGTAAATGCGAATTTACTACATTTTGATTTAATAGTTATTTTCGAAGTTTTACTTCAAAATTAAATATTTTTGTAACAGAAGATTTACTATATAAAAAAAGAGGTGGATTCTTTCCACTACTCTAGTGTACCTCTATCAAAGAACAATTCTGCTGAATGAGAAAAGGAGTTAATAGAAAGAAAATAGAAATAATATTATTTACTGATAAATAATCGGCTAATCCAAAAGTTGTGGATGACATTTGATAAAACGTATGCCATTTATCTGTGCGAAAGCAAACAAAGCGCCCAGGCGGAACGAAAATCAACCACTCGTTATGGTGATGAGCTAAATAATACTTATTGAAGGTGATAAGATGGATAATCAAAAAATTATAGGACAAACAAAAACGGTTGGATTTCAAGTGGGTGTTAGAAGGACATTCTCTATTTCCCTAGAAGAGGCCTGGAACCTTTTAATTTCCCAAGATGGATTAAGCTTATGGTTAGGAGAGAGTATGAACATTATCCTTGAACCAGGTCAGAAATATATCACGAAATTAGGGTCAGGAGAAATACGTGTTGTCAAACCTTTACAGCAACTTCGCCTGACTTGGCAAAAGGTAGGATGGGAAAAGGCATCAACAGTTCAAGTCCGGATTATATCAATTGAAAGTAATAAAACAACTATTAGTTTTCATCAAGAAAAACTGTCCGATCAGAATGTAAGAGAAGAAATGAAAGTATATTGGGAAAACGTGCTTGAGGAAATCAAGGAGAGAATGCCTAGAAATTAATTTATATACGTTATAGTAACTGATTGACTGATTACTCCTTTAAGCTTTGATTTACTCAATCTTAAAATGCGACCAATGAGTTCTTTCAAGTGCTTCACATAAGCCGAATTTAGGTTAGGAGCTTAATGGAGAAATTGTAGATCCATGTGGAAATCAATTAATAAATTAAAAATCAGGACTCATTTTTTTGATGAGTACCTGATCTTTACTGTAAATATATAGTTCACTCAACTACAAGTTAAATATTTTTTAATCTACTACGTACTTCCGTTAATAAATACAACGAACCCGATACAATAGTCCTCGAATTGCTTTCTGACTGTAGTTTTAAAAATTGCACATAATCTTTTAAAACTACTTTATGAGAGGCATTGGACAGCTCAACCAATTTATGAGCAGTCATCGCACGGGGGTTATCGAAATCAACAAAGTAAAAATAATCACTTACCTGCTCAAATTGTTGCAAAATCTCTTTTACAGCTTTATCAGCAAGAATACCAATGACAAAAGTAATCTGCTCATCTGGGAACTCCTGCTTAATCGTTTCTATTAATTTCTCAGCACTCGCTGGATTGTGCGCACCGTCTAAAAAAATATAAGGCATAATTTCTTCAAAACGACCTAAAATGGTCACGTTTTTCACAGCTTTTTGAATAGCTTGTATACTAACTTCTAACTCTAATGCGGCCGCCACTTCAAAAAAGGCTGTAATAGCAAGTGCCATATTATTCGCCTGATGTGCTCCCTTCATTGTGCGTGTAAGCTTTGTTATACGGAAGCCATTGTCATTATGCCCATAGCTCTCTCCATCATTTCCTTGTTCTACATAAAATTGATGATTTAGCTCAAGAACGGATGAATGTTTTATTCGGGCTTCCTGATAGACTATTTTCTTCGCTTCTAACGGTAAATCGCCGATAATAACTGGACGATACGGTTTAATAATTCCGGCTTTATGGTAGGCAATACTTTCAATCGTATCTCCTAAAAAATTTGTATGCTCTAATGCTATACTCGGTATGATTGACACAATAGGTGTAACTACATTCGTACTATCAAGCAAGCCCCCCATACCCGCTTCAATAAGGGCAATATCTACATTACTTGCAACGAAATGTAAAAATGTTGCAACAGTTAATAGTTCAAAATCTGTTAGTTTCCCACTAAGTCCGGCTGCCTGCATCTCTTGGAATACATGATTCATTTCCTCTTCTGTAATAGCTTGACCCTCTACTTGAATTTGGTCATGTACGTCTAAAATACAAGGAGACATAAATTTACCAACACGTAAGCCATGTTCTTTCGCGATTGATTCTAGAAATGTAAGTGTCGATCCTTTACCGTTAGTCCCTGCTAAATGAACGACTTGCAATTTGTTTTCTGGATTACCTACTCGTGCCAATGCCTCTTCAATGGCAGTTAGACCTGGTTTTATAACATCATCACTCTGAACATTCCACTTTTCCTTGTAGCTATTCAATTTTGGGATCATCGTTGTTCCCCCTGTAGCCATTGTCGTATTTCAGCTATAAAATACAACGAGCCAGTAATGACTATAATATCTTCATCATTCTTTTGATATAGCATCGTTTGAACCATCTCACGCCAATTCGCATTATACATTTTGTTCGTATTAGTAGATAATGCAGCTAATTTGTCAGCAGGCATAGCATTCGGTAGTTCAATTTGAGTAAATGCTATTGATGTAGCAATACTATCCATTAAAGCAATACTATTCGCATGATCTTTATCCGATAATGCAGCATATATAAATCGATAATTTTGGTGTGGATAGACTGTTTTAAGTGTTTGAATTAATGCAGCAGTTCCTTCAGAATTATGTGCTCCATCCAATATAATATTGCCAGGTAATTGCTCAAAACGGCCTGCCCACTGAGCTTTTGCCAAAGCTTGACGGATTGATTCATCTGAAATGTCAATGGCTCCATTCTCTCTTAACGTTAGGATAGCCGTAATCGCAAGGCTCGCATTATTTATTTGATGCGGTCCAGCCATTTTTAATGAGACAGCTACCATCTCCACTTTTGCTTTTCGGTAATTAAAGTGCTGTATATTAGTGCCTTGTTCAATGTTTGCAACCGTAAAATCCTTCCCTAAAACAAAGCATGGGGCATGACGCTCATTCGCTACCTCCTCGATTACAGTAAGTGCTTCCTCACTTTTAACCCCCACTACAACAGGTACACTTTCTTTAATAATTCCCGCCTTCTCAAACGCTACCTTTGCTAATGTATCTCCTAAAAACGCAGTATGTTCTAGTGAAATCGTTGTAATAATTGAAATTAGGGGCGTAATGACATTCGTAGCGTCTAAACGTCCACCCAGTCCTGTTTCAATCAGCGCAAAATCCACTTCTTCATCCGCAAAATATTGATACATAATAAGTGTTACAACTTCAAAAAAGCTCGGAAAGTCACCTTCATAATGTGTCTCAATAATCTCAGCAACTTTGTTCATATAGTGTAAAAATTGTGTATCAGAAATCTGATTTCCATTAATAGTCATACGTTCATTAACACGCTCTAAATGAGGTGAAGTAAAGGCGCCTACTTTGTGGCCAGCATGTTGTAACATTTCTCTTAGCGCATTCACTGTTGACCCTTTTCCATTCGAGCCTGCTAAATGGATAGCGCGCAGCCTATCCTGCGGGTTATTAAGAAGTGCTAGTACCTCTCGCATCAAAACGAGCGGTGCACGTTTATGATCAACTGCTTTTAACGTAAAAATAAATTCTGTACATTCTTTCATCGTTTTAAACAAAAGAAACACTCCCTCTTACTACAATATCTCTATTTTAGTACAAGTAGCGTCCAATACACATACATTTCTAAAAAAACTATTGTTTACTTATACCGGAGATGAAAGCAAAAAACACACAGAAAAACACTTTATAAAGTGAGAATCCGTGTGTTTTTAAGTTGATTTCATACTAATCTATTATGCCTCGATATAATTCCGTGACGTCCTTAGACTGAGTTCTCTATTTCAGCGGATGTTTCGGCACCCGCTGAAAGAAGTTAGATCTGTTGAACACCTAATAGTGCTCCCATATTATCTAATATAATTTTTGCATCGTTATTTAAAAGTGGAAGAACATCGGATCTTTGCATTAATTCAAAGGAGTTTTTTAAAGTTCTTTTTAGCATGGAAATATCAAAATTTGAGCAGTGTTCATTAATTTTTTTGATCGTTAATAAATCTGTCCGTGTTAATTTATTATTAGATTCCACTTGAACCTTGCTATTTGCTAATACATGCTTTATGAGTACCCGACCACTTGCATTTAATAAACGATAATATTTTGCTTCTGATAATTTTATTAAATTCGTTTCAATTAATACTCTTGCACTAACAAAATCTATATCATCACAGGCTTTGTTTATTTTTGTAATAATCGTTGTGATGTTTCCCGACATACAAAACCCCCATTTAGCAATTTATATCCATCAAGATATCCATAATTCTGTATAGCCTTTTTTACCATTGCGTTAATAAGCACATACTCATCTATTATACTGATCCCTATAAAAATTACTATATATTTTTACCTAAAACAATATATATCTTTTGTTGCATATAAAAAACAGCGGATGACTTTCGCCATCCGCTGTCTCATACTTACATATTTTTTAGTTCTTCTAAACGTTTTAAAACAACTGCGTGTTTACTTTCGTAATCTGCTAATTTTTCACGCTCCGCATTAACTAATGCTTCTGGTGCTTTAGAAACGAATTTCTCATTCGATAACTTACCAGTTACAAGCTTCACTTCTTTTGCCCATTTTTCTAATTCTTTGTCAAGACGAGCAATTTCTTCTTCTAGATTAATAAGTCCAACAAGCGGTAGGAATAGCTCAGCTCCAGTTACTACTGCTGTCATCGACTGACCAGGAGCATCTAAGCCCTCTCCAATTGTTAGCGATTCTGGATTACAGAATTTTTCTAAATATGCTTTATTTGCATCAAGTACTGTAACCGTAGCGGCATCTTTCGCTGAAATATATAGTGGCACTTTTTTGCTCATTGGTGTATTAACTTCTGCACGAATATTACGTACTGAACGTATAATATCCATTAGGAGCTTCATATTGTCTGCTTCATCTGCAAAATGAAGATCCTCACTTACAGTTGGCCATGCTGCCACTGTAATTGATTCACCTTCATGAGGTAAGTGCTGCCAGATTTCTTCCGTAATGAACGGCATGAATGGATGCAATAGACGCATAGTTTGATCTAAAACATAAGCTAAAATAGAACGAGTCGTTTTCTTAGCCGCTTCATCTTCACCATATAACGGTAATTTAGCCATTTCAATATACCAAGAACAGAAATCATCCCAAATGAAGTTATAGAGCTCACGGCCAACTTCGCCAAATTCGTAACGTTCTGCAAGAGATGTTACACGTTCAATTGTTTCATTTAAGCGAGTAAGAATCCATTTATCGGCAACTGATTTTTCACCAGTTAAGTCGATTTCATCATATGTCATACCTTCCATGTTCATTAACGCAAAACGAGAGGCATTCCAAATTTTATTAGAGAAGTTCCAAACTGCTTCTACTTTTTCAGTTGTATAGCGTAAATCTTGACCAGGTGAAGATCCAGTCGCTAAGAAGTAACGTAATGAATCGGCACCATATTGATCAATAACGTCCATAGGGTCTACACCATTGCCAAGTGATTTACTCATCTTACGTCCTTCACCATCACGTACTAAACCATGAATTAATACATCTTTGAATGGGCGCTGACCTGTAAATTCAAGACCTTGGAAGATCATTCGAGAAACCCAGAAGAAAATAATGTCATAACCAGTTACAAGTGTGCTTGTTGGATAGTAACGTTTATATTCTTCATTTGTCTCATCTGGCCAACCCATTGTAGAAAATGGCCATAATGCTGACGAGAACCATGTATCTAATACGTCTTCATCTTGAGTCCAATTTTCGGCATCTGCAGGTGCTTCTATTCCTACGTAAATTTCACCTGTTACATTGTGATACCAAGCAGGGATTTGATGACCCCACCATAGCTGACGAGAGATACACCAGTCACGAATGTTTTCCATCCAGCGAGAATATGTGTTTTCAAAACGAGATGGTACAAAGTTTACTTTTCCTTCTTCATCTTTTTGAAGAGCAAGTGAAGCATCAGCAAGTGGTTGCATTTTTACGAACCATTGTGCTGAAAGATATGGCTCTACAACAGCACCAGAACGTTCAGAGTGACCTACTGAATGTGCATGCTCTTCAATACGGATAAGCACGCCTGCTTCTTGTAAATCAGCTACGATTTGCTTACGGCATTCAAAGCGATCCATACCGTTGTACTTGCCAGCAAGCTCGTTCATTGTACCATCTTCATTCATTACAAGAATGCGTTCTAGGTTGTGACGGTTACCAACCTCAAAGTCATTCGGATCGTGTGCTGGTGTCATTTTTACAACCCCAGTACCAAATTCCATATCTACGTAGTCATCTGCTACGATAGGAATTTCACGACCTACGATTGGTAAAATAACTGTTTTACCGATTAAGTCTTGATAGCGCTCATCTTTCGGGTGAACGGCTACCCCAGAGTCACCTAGCATTGTTTCAGGACGTGTAGTAGCTACTTCCACATATCCTGAGCCATCAGCTAATGGGTATTTCATATGATAGAATGCACCTTGAACATCTTTATAGATAACTTCAATATCTGATAATGCTGTTTTTGCAGCAGGGTCCCAGTTAATAATGCGTTCGCCACGATAGATTAAGCCTTTTTCATATAATTGAACAAAAACGGTTTTAACTGCATCGGAAAGACCTTGATCAAGTGTGAAACGCTCACGAGAATAATCTAATGCAAGACCAAGCTTCGCCCATTGGTCGCGAATATGCCCAGCATACTCTTCTTTCCATTCCCATGTTTTTTCGAGGAATTTTTCACGACCTAAATCATAACGTGTAATATTATCTTCACGTAGTTTGGCCTCTACTTTTGCTTGTGTCGCAATACCTGCATGGTCCATTCCTGGTAACCAAAGTGCATCAAAACCTTGCATGCGCTTCATACGAATTAAAATATCTTGTAATGTTGTATCCCAAGCATGGCCAAGATGTAATTTACCTGTTACATTCGGTGGTGGAATAACGATAGAATAAGGCTCCTTATCACTAGTAGGCTGTGCCTCAAAAAATTTCCCTTGTAACCACCATTCATAACGACCAGCTTCAATGGACTGTGGATCATATTTTGTTGGCATTGAAATGTTTTCTGTCATTTTGACTCCTCCTGTTGACTTATTAATTTTCCGGTACGAGATAATACCAATCATTCTGTTTTTATGTCTCATGCATAGACACATTTACCAGAAGATTTAATGAAAATAAAAAAAACTCCTAACGTCTAAAAGGACGAAGGAGTTTAAGTTCGCGGTACCACCTTTATTTCCAGCAGAGGCGAGTTAAGCAGTCACACATTTCAACAGAATGTACTTGTTTGCTTAAGCCTTTTACTACTGGCTCTCAATTCGGTAACGGTGTTTAACCGGCTTTAACTACTGTTAGTTCACTAAAGCTGCTCGAGGGCTACATTCAATTAGGTACAAATAGAAACTTTTCAGCTACCGTTTCCTCTCTTAAAATGCACTAATAATTTACTCTTCCCTGTCATAGCATCTATATTCGACTTTTTCACATTGTACCGCAAAATCGGGCAATTTTTCAAGTGATTTAGTCATTTTTTAGGAAGCACTACTAGAAAAGGAAGTGAAAATTCAAATGAGACGACGTAAGTATAATCCTTGGCTTTTACCACCATGGCTACGACAATTTCGTTTTTATTGCAAAACGATAATTGTACCAATTTGCGTTTTTCAGTTTATACGTGTCATCATCATTCCAACATCTGGTGATTTTATCATCTTATTGCTCCTGCTGCTTCTATGCTATTTACTTTTGAATGAGGTCATTTGAAACACGAACCTTTAGCGGTGTATAGTCTTCCGTTAAATCCCAAATCATCGATGGAACTTCATGCCAGGAGCTGGATTCACGGACTACAATATGACTTGAGGATTCCCTCAACACTATTTTTTGCTCAGCTGGTGCAGGTTTTTCTTTTTTGTCTGAAGCTAATACAGTTTCAGACTTTTCCTTTTGTGCTGAAAATGTTGCTGCTTTTGATTTTTCCTCTTGTATTGATGCTGTGACAATTGTGGATTTTTTTTCTTGTGCCGTTTCATCTATACGGGCTGAAGCATTTACAGTGACAGGCTGTTTCTCTAATACATGAGCCTTTTCAAATGCTGGCTCAGACTCATTAAAAATACTTGTAACCGTCCATTCGAGCTGACACATCTGATTAGTCAATATAGGTCGAATATCTTTTACCATTAAATCTTCAATAGCTGCATCCTTTGGTAAATCCACATTTAAAGGAACGGCATACTCAAAATAGCCAGTATCCCCTTGAAGATCCAGCGCTTCGATTTGTACTAATTCTTCATCATCCATGAAAGCTTTCATGTCTTGAAAATCAAATCGTACATGTGCTGTGATATGATAAATACCCATTAATCGTAGAGAATCTTCTAACTGCATTGTCTGCCACCTTGGCTTTATTTGCACAGCTGCTATTTCTGTTGGGCAGCCATAACCAGGAAAGCAAAAAGTTTCACTCATATTCCAAGTTTTTTGTTCGATAATAATCCCTCCTGTTGCATCATATGAAGCTCCGGAGGATAGTATGCTATAGGATGATTATTAAAAATGGCTTATCAATCAATTATGCCTCGGCATAATTGAACGAAAATCAACCCTACGTTTTAATGATGAGCCTAAAAAAGCATGCTAGAAATTCTAGCATGCTTTTTTACTGTTGGTTCAACAGCGTTATTATACATTCACCAATTTAATTTTATTTGCTACACGATCTGTTAACATTTGTGTTGCTTTTGGTACGATCGGCTTAAAGATTGGATTTAAAACAGGGCCAGCTAATCCACCTGCTGTTACTTCCAAGAAGCCTGTCATTTTTGTATTTTCTGCATCAATACTTTCTGCTAGGAAATAACCGTTTCCTGAAAAATTATCAGATATTCCTTTTAATTCGAAAGTTACTTTTGTAGGCGCTGCCCATTCTAAAATAGTAATCTCTACTTGTACTGTTTTTTTCAGAACACCAACATTACCTTTAAACGTCCAATTTGAATGTTTTTCATCAATCATTTCATGTGCATTATAACCTGGGACAAGCTTTGCCCATTTTTCCATATCACTGACGAAATCCCATACATTTTCAATTCCTACGGGTACTTCGACCATATGTGTGCCTGTTGCCATATCAATTCACTACTTTCTTTTACGAATAGCTATATTATATACGATTTGGCCCACAATTTGGCTATGCTGAAAGTTATAATTTTGACAAAAATTTTTCCAAGCGGTAACAATCGTCCATTCATTTTAATTTAACGGCATTACTTTAACAAAAAAATAGCATGCCAGAAAATACTTCTAGCATGCTATTTTGTAACAACCTATTATCTTGCTAATTGTGCAAATACTTTATGGAAGGCATCAACCGTTTTTGCGATATGCTCCTCCGTATGTGCGGTAGAAATGAATAAACCTTCAAATTGAGATGGCGGTAAGAAAATACCTTCCTCTGCCATTAGACGGAAGTATTCAGCGAATAATTGTAAATCAGACGTTTTCGCTGAAGCAAAATCAATAACATCTTCGTTCGTAAAGAAGAAACCTATCATTGAACCAGCACGATTTACAGTATGTGGAATATCGTATTTCGTTGCTGTTTCTCGGAAACCAGCCTCTAATTGATCTCCTAGCTTTTTGAAGTACTCATAAGAGCTATTATCAAGGCGAGATAAAGTTTCATAGCCTGCTGTCATTGCTAATGGATTCCCTGACAATGTTCCAGCTTGATAGATTGGACCCGCTGGTGCTACCTGCTCCATAATTTCCTTTTTCCCTGCAAACGCACCTACAGGAAGTCCACCGCCAATTACTTTTCCTAATGTTGTCATATCTGGTGTTACATCAAAATAACCTTGTGCACAGCCATAGTCAACACGGAAGCCTGTCATAACTTCATCAAAAATCAACAATGATCCATGCTCCTTTGTTAATTCACGTAAGCCTTGTAAGAAGCCTGGTTGTGGAGGCACAACGCCCATATTTCCTGCGACTGGCTCAACAATTACTGCTGCAAGCTCTGAACCAAATTTATCGAAAACTTGTTTTGCCCCTTCTAAGTCATTGTACGCTACTGTTAATGTATTACGTGCAATATCTGCTGGGACACCAGGGCTGTCAGGTAAGCCCAACGTAGCTACCCCAGAGCCAGCTTTAATAAGTAAGGAATCTCCATGACCATGATAAGAACCCTCAAATTTTAAAATTTTATCCCGTCCTGTCACACCACGAGCTACGCGTAAAGCAGACATCGTAGCTTCTGTCCCAGAAGACACGAAGCGAATCATTTCCATACCAGGAAGACGATCTAATACTAATTTAGCTAATCGATTTTCTGTATAGCTCGGTGCTCCAAACGAAGAGCCTTTCGCTGCTGTTTCTGCAATTGCTTGTACAACTTCAGGATGTGTATGACCTAAAATAAGAGGTCCCCACGATAGTACATAATCAATATATTCATTGCCATCAATGTCTTTAATAATAGCACCGTGTCCAGATTCCATGAAGATTGGATCCATATTTACGGATTTGAATGCACGTACTGGGCTACTAACACCACCTGGCATCAAGTTAATTGCTTCAGCATAAGCTTGTTTTGATTTTTCGTAAGAACGCGTCATTTATTTCTCCTCCAACCAACGTGCAACATCTTTAGCATGATACGTAATGATTAAATCAGAACCTGCACGTTTCATGCTAAGTAATGTTTCAAGCACTACTTTTTTCTCTTCAATCCAGCCATTAATAGCTGCTGCTTTAATCATTGCATATTCACCAGAAACATTGTATGCAACAATCGGTAATGTATAGTTATTTTTTACATCACGAATAATATCTAAATAACTTAGAGCAGGTTTAACAATTAAGAAATCTGCACCTTCTGCAATATCCGACTCTGCCTCACGGAATGCCTCCATACGATTCGATGGATCCATTTGGTATGATTTACGATCACCAAATTGAGGCGCACCATCAGCTGCTTCTCGGAATGGACCATAGTAGCTAGATGCATATTTTACGGCATATGACATAATCGGAACATTTTCAAAGCCTGCTTCATCTAGTCCTGCACGAATCGCTGCCACAAAACCATCCATCATATTGGAAGGAGCGATGATATCCGCACCGGCTTTTGCTTGTGATACTGCTGTACGTGCTAAAACATCTAATGAAGGGTCGTTTAAAATTTGATCGCCTTCAATTAAGCCACAATGACCATGATCTGTAAATTCACATAAGCATGTATCTGCAATGACTAAAAGCTCTGGGCAGCGAGCTTTAATAAGTCGTGTTGCTTCTTGCACAATACCATGATCATGGAATGCACCAGTTCCAACTGCATCTTTTTCTGCAGGTAAGCCAAATAAAATAACTGCAGGAATACCTAAAGCAACAACTTCATCAATCTCAGCTTCAAGTTTATCTAAAGAAAATTGAAAAACTCCCGGCATAGAAGGTACTTCGTTTTTAATATTTTCGCCTGCAATAACGAAAATTGGATAAATTAAGTCTTCTTTGTGTAAGTATGTTTCTTTTACCATTGATCGTATTGCAGCATTTGCACGCAAACGACGATGTCTTTGAAATTGTAATTTTGTCATTTTCTTTCTCCTACTTTCGTTATTTCCTCCATAACCGCTTGCATTGTATAAACGCTCGGCATAACATCCACAATAGCACCGTGATTTACAATAGCTGCTTCTGTAATATGACCGATTGCTGCTACACGAACTGCCTCCCAACCAATTACTGAAGCTACATCCTTGGCGTAGACATCAACAGCGGAAGGGCTAGCAAAAATCACTGTGACATCGTTATTTTCACGGATACATTCAAAAATTAATTGTTTTTGGTCGTGTCGCTCAATCGTTTCATAAACTGTCCATTCCTTCAATTTAAAGGGCAACCCTTCCTTTAATGTCTTTTTCGCTTTTCCTCCACGAATAAATAGACACCTAGGATTACTACCTGCAACACTAGGAAATTCTTGAACAAATACATCTGCACTAAATATAGAAGGCATAAAGCTCACATGGAATCCTAACTTTTCTAAAGCTGCAGTAGTTTTAGTACCAATAGAAGCAATTTTCCCTGGGAAATGCCCTACACCTACATTAAACCGTTGCATCTTGCTGGCAAAAGCTTCTACAGCATTTTGACTCGTAAAAATGAGCCATTCAAATTGACGCGCAAACTCTAAATGCACGTCATCGTTTTTAGCGATAATCTCGCAAGTCTCAATCAATGGGGCAATTACTGCTTGGCCACCTAAAGCTGTAATATCATCTATTATTGTTGTCGTCTTAGATGTACCTGTCAAAATAATAGTTTTACCTTCTAAAGGTAAGTTACTTGGCATCTTGCTCTGCCTTCACTCGTTGAATTAATTCAAAAGCACCTTGCTTCGTTAAAATCTCAGCAAGCTCTTTCCCAACTGCTTCCGCATCAGAGCCCACAACAGTTTCTTTATAAACAACTGAAGCATCTGGTGCAGCTACAAGGCCAGTTAATGTAATTTCTTCCCCATTAGACTTTGCGTATCCTGCGATAGGTACTTGACAGCCACCATCCATAGCCGCTAGGAAAGCACGTTCTGCATGCGCTTCTTGCCATGTAATGCTATCTGTTAACTTGCCTAATTCCGTTAGTAGTTCCGTATCGTCTCCACGGCATTCAATACCTAGAGAGCCCTGTGCTACTGCTGGTAGACAATCCTCTACAGGTAAAAACTCAGTAACTACATCATCGCTCCAACCAAGGCGTTTTAGTCCAGCCGCCGCTAAAATAATAGCATCGTATTCATCAGTTTCAAGTTTAGCTAAGCGTGTATCTACATTTCCACGAATCCATTTAATTTCTATGTCTGGACGGACTGTTAAAAGTTGAGCACTGCGTCGAAGAGAACTTGTCCCAATTACAGCTCCTGCTGGAAGATCGGCAAATTTCACATGTCCTTTTGAAATAAATGCATCACGCGCATCTTCACGCGGCGGGATACAGCCAATTACTAATCCTTCAGGCAGTATTGCAGGCATATCCTTCATAGAATGAACAGCAAAGTCTATTTCCTTGTCGTAAAGTGCTTGTTCAATTTCTTTAACGAAAAGCCCTTTACCACCTACCTTAGATAGCTGCACGTCTAAAATTTGGTCACCTTTCGTGACAATTTCTTTCACTTCAAATTCAAATGGTACACCAGCTACTTTTAACTCATTGATAAACCAATTTGTTTGTGTTAAAGCTAGCTTACTTCTCCTAGAACCTACAATAATTTTTCTCAACAGTCTCCAACCTCTCTTCTAATACCATAAATGGAATCGTGATAAACTGCTTCCTAAAAAGAAGTTAACAACAACTAATAAGTAAGCGTATATATGTACCCACGCATAAGTTGTCCCTGTCAGCTTACTTTTACGATTCACATACAATATAAAGCAATACAAAATTAAAATAATAAAGGACCCAATAATCTTCGCATCAAAAATCGAAAGACTCTTTAGCGTTAGTAGTGCCCATTCAAACCCTAAAACTAAACTTACAAATAGCACTGGAATACCAATGAAAAACGAAACATTCATCCAGTTGCTCGTTTGCTGTAATGATGGCAACCTTGTCCATAGATGTGACCATTTTTTCTTTTTAAGTAAACGGTATAATACTAAATACAATATCGCAAAAACAAATGTTAATGAAAACGCTGCATACGATAAAATTGCAAATGATATATGAATAAAAAGCATTTCCGAAATTAAAGTATCGCTAACTATTCCTGTTGGCCGTTTCGGCATAAAAGTAAAGATACTAGCGAATAAAAATCCTAGTATATTAATAATAAATACCGGTAGATCAACTCGTGCAATACAGTGCAAAATAATAGATAGTGTCACGAGTAGCCAGGAATAAAAGAGAATCCCTTCAGACAAGGATAAAATCGGAAATCGTTTCGTTTCCACAAAAGTTAATATAATAATGGCACTTTGAATTACCCATACGAATGAAACAAGCCAAAAAGCAATTCGCCTTGCTCGTATTTGCTTATAAAAGTAATCAGTAAAGTAAAATACTAGACTGATCGCATACAAGACGATCATTACTTCATAGAGCCTTGTCATTGTCAAATCAGCCAATAGACATCCCTTCTTTATTTTGAAAGTGCTAAAGTAGTGTACTTTAGCCTAGAAAAAAAAACGTTTTCGTATCCTTAGTTTACCATACAGATACGAAAACGCCTCATTTAATATCAGTAGAAAATCTCGTTCGCGGGAAAAGCTCGAAGGACAACTTTTCTAAAGTTGCACCGCGAACACATAGACATCTATCAATTATGCCTTGGCATAATTGCGTCCGGAATCGGCTTTGTGCAAGCACAAAGCCGATTCTGTGGACATCCGCCGGAGGCTTAACTTCTTTCAGCGGAGTTGGACACCCGCAGAAAAGTAGTAACTTTAACCTGCATTCATCTCACCACCTATAGAGGTAGGAGACTTCTTTAGCTGACGCTTTGCTTTCGCTACAAAAGAGATCTGCTGAAAGAAGTTAGAAAGAATACTTTGGTTCAGTGGAAGATTGTGACGACTGTAAGCGTTCTTTGCGTTCAAGCTCTTGTTCTGTCATCGCAGTAACTTCAGCTTCCACAGCATCCTCAATACCGAAAATTTGTTGGAATAAACGTAACTGTTCATTTGCTTTTGGTGAGTTTGCCATTTCCTTAGCTTGTAAAATTGGTTCTTTTAACAATTGATTAATAATAGACTTTGTATGCTTACTTAAAATTTTACGTTCTCGATCCGTTAAATCCGGCATTTTATTTTCGATACTAATCATTGTCTCTTCTTGAATATGATTCGCCTTTTTACGTAAAGCCGAGATGACAGGGACAACGCCAAGAGTCGCAACCCAATCTTTAAATTGCACAACCTCTTTGCCAATCATCGAAGAAATATCAGCAGCAGCACGTTCTCGTTCTGCTAAGTTTGCTTCGACGATGCCTTGTAAATCATCAATATCATATAAGAAAACAGTTGGTAAATCTCCAACACGTGGATCAATATCACGTGGAACTGCAATATCTACCATAAATAATGGTTTCCCCTTACGTAAACGTTCAACAAATTGCATCAATTCATAGTCAATAACATAATCTGTTGCACCTGTAGACGTAATTAAAATATCCGCTTCAAGTAACGAACATTGTAGTTCCTTCATAGATTTTGCTTCACCGTCAAATTTAGCTGCCAAACTTTCTGCTTTTTCGAACGTACGGTTAATAACGGTTACTTTTCCAACACCGCTACCGTATAGGTTCTCAATTGCAAGTTCTCCCATTTTCCCTGCACCTAAAATTGCTACATGTTTACGTTGTAAAGATCCGAATATTTTCTTTGCTAGTTCAACTGCTGCATAAGAGACAGATACCGCGTTCTCACCGATAGCCGTTTCATTATGTGCACGCTTCGCAAATGTCACTGCTTGTTTAAATAGCTGATTGTATACCGTTCCAGTAGTTCCAATCTCTTGTCCACTTAAGAAGCTTTTTTTTACTTGTCCCAAAATTTGAGTTTCGCCAAGTACCATCGAATCAATTCCAGCTGTCACTTTGAATAAATGCTCGATTGCTTGATCTTCTTCACGAATTGTTAAATACGAAGAAAATGTCTCCACAGGCAGGCCGAACCATTTTGCTAAAAATTGTTTAACAAAATGACGTCCAGTATGCAATTGATCAACTACTGCATAAATTTCTGTGCGGTTACATGTCGAAACAATAACATTTTCTAATATACTTTTTTGTTGTTGTAGCGCTTCCATTGCCTGTGGTAGTTCACTCTCTATGAATGATAACTTTTCACGAATTTCAACAGGCGCTGTTTTATAATTCAAGCCTACTACGATGGTATGCATGAATAACACCTCTCACGTTCTAATTGACAAATCTCATTATAGCACAGTTCGACAAGAGTTCATCAATAATTTGTGAACATGTCATGAAGAACTGTAATTCGTCACCCACATTAGAATTATTATAAACTAAGTGTAACAAATTATACGTGCTGTTTCAAATTTAATGTTTGTCCAGGAATTTTATAAAGAATCATGATATATTGTTTAACCATCTTCATCTACTTGTATTAATTAGAAGACAATGATTTCCGCTACAGGCTACTCGCTTTCCCGCGGGAGTCGAGTAGCCCTCCGCTACAATCATAAAAATGGGCATAAAAAATATATACTATTAAATAGATTCTAAAACAGCCCCATTGTTATTTAATTAAAAAAATAGCATTTGTCGATTTATTTTTAACAAGGCTAGCTTCACTTTATTATTTCAACGAATCTCTGTAAATCGAACAGCAAAATTATCGTTCCCATTTAATAATCAATAGAATTAGCTATGTCCACTAAAGTTTCAGGAGTTACTTTATTTGAAACTCGTTTATCTATACTTAGCATATACTGCAAATTGTCTCTCTCGAAAACAAGCACATTAAAACCTGAAATGGTCATATATGTGGCCACAATCCCATTTTTTAATTCATAAGTTTTTACTACATATTTCTCTCTAAGAGGCAATTTATACTTAAGTGGACGAATATCAATTTTATAGTGATTTTCGGATAATTGGTCATTGATAAATGTCACCTCAAATGCGTCATTTCCTACATACTTCGAATCGGAGAATCGTCCAAAATGATGTGTAAAGCTTATTGGGGGTACTCTAAGCGGTAACTTTAATTTTTGGTTAAAATGTTGTTCAAAATCATTCACTGCTTCTTCTACCGATTTATATCCTATTTCGGGATATATTTCTTCATAAGGACTGGGTTTATCATTTGCAGATGCATGTAATGTTATTAAAAAAAACGCACAAAATGAAACTAAGAAAAAAGAAACGGTTCTGTTCATTGGTCTTCACCTCAAAGTATCTTTAGGTGTAATATTGCCGAATTTAATAAATTTATCAAATGAACAGTTTCATTTCCGAAAGTTAGGATAAAAATTTGTTAAAAAACATACGATGAGGATAAGTTGATCGGAATGGAAACTGGGCGACTCCTCGGGGATTAGCAATAGAGGAACGAAGGCGTTATCACATCCTGTGATAACGCCTTCGTGACCAACATCGGTGCTGTTGCTGCCGCTTCGTTGCACTACACTTTCGCACAGAATGAACCCCTTTTGCTGCCGCTTCGCTTTCGCGCAAAAAACATCTGTTGGCCCGAGACTCTGCAGTGAAGCGGCTCATCGTAAGCCCCCAGGAAGCTTTGCTCTGTGCGAAAGCGAAGCGACTGCGGCAATGTTTTCTGTAGCGAAAGCGAAGCGACAGCAACAAATGTTTTCTGTAGCGAAAGCAAAGCGACAGCTACAAATGTTTTAACTGCGCGAAAGCGAAGCGGCAGCGATAAAAGCGCCCAGTTGGAACGGAAATCAACCACACGTTTTGGTGAGTGCTATAGTTTCTAAAATCAAAAAAAGCTGAACTAATTGTTAGTATTAGTTCAGCTTAAAAATAACTTTGATCTATTAATCTGTGATTGTTACAGTTTTTATAGCTATAATTTTACCGTCGTTATCATATGCTACAAATTCTATATCATTATTAACTTTGAAATCCTGCATTGTTTGAACTGTTTTTGTTAGCATGTAGACACTATCACTACGCTTTTTCAATTCAAATTGCACATCTCCACTTAAAGAAGGGAATCGTACATTAACCTTTGCAACATTTGAACAATTGTCATCAATTCTTGCATTCATTGTAATATTGCCTTTGCGTAGAGTTACTGTCGCTTCTTCAAATAAATTTTCAGGAGTCACACAACTAGAAGACGAAGTTTTACATAAAATTGAATCAATAATTTTTTGGAATACTTGATGCAATTGTAAGTTATCAATTGCGTGGTAATAAGTACCACCAGTTTCAGCAGCCAGTTGCATTAAAATTGCATCATTGACCTGTGATTTTTTACCCATACTTACAGTGTGAATCTTGACCCCTTTATTTTTTGCATCGTTCAGTACTTTTGTCATTTTCGATTTACTTGTCTTACCATCTGATACAACAATTATAGATTTTGAAGTTTTCGAGTCATTGGAGAATTTAGACAGTGCAAGGTCTATACCTTCAAAAATATCTGTGGCACCATTCTCTTTTGATGCTTTATACAAATCTTTTTTCAAAACATTGTCTGTACTGCCCTCTCCTAAAACAGTAGCTTTTGTATTTGTTTCAATAACAATATTATTTTTAGCCTTAATTTGATTAATTACTTCCATCATTTTCTTACCGCGGTAATTTGTTTGGTCAGAAGCTTTCATGGAAGCAGAGTAATCGACTACATAAGCGACTTCTGTTGCTAAAGAACAAGAATTTTTACTAAAGTAAGGATTTGTGAATATTTCCTTTGTAATTGTTTTATCTTTTAAATCCTTCAATATTGTTGCATAACGAGGATCTATTTTATTAACTAATGTTGCTTCAGCTTTAGATTTCCCGTAAATAACCGAGTCAAAGTACGCTACGGCTGTCCCAGCGTTTCCTGTGTTATTTAAATAATCCGAAGTATTTGTAACAAATGAAGCTGTTTTCTCTACACCATCAAATTTAATTTTTACAGTTCCTTGGTAGTCCGTAATAACTTCTCCACCTGGTCTCACTAATGTAACCATAACTTTTGTGTAACGATCTTTACCAGATGGTCTTGATGCCGCATCCGCACTTTCTTTTAATGCTTCCACTCGTTTTTTATAGGCTTCTACTTGACCGAGCAATTTACCACCTTGGTATTTTAATAATACTGTTCGGTCATAGTTACTTAAGTTTGTGAAAATAGAATAAATATCCATGACACTATCATAATGCTCAAGTGTCAGTTTTTTTTCGTCTGGTAAATAGCTCATAAGTTGAATTATAGCACCGACCGGGTTAATGTTCTCAACCTGTGAGGCAATCGCATCATCAATTCCTTGAATACGATAAATTGGTTGTCTCTTATCTGAAATCATATACATAATTTCAATCGTACTATCAGGATTAATCGATTCTCTTCGGCGTTTTTCAATGATCTCTTCGAACAGCCAAACTGAAATTTTATAGTTTTCAAACTGTAAGTCAGCTTTTTCATAGCCTAATGCAGGATAATTTTTATCACTGCCACCATATTGTAAATATTTATTTTCAACATTTCCTGTAGTACTTGTTACATTTGTTTGCTGTCCAATACTAAATAGTTTTTCTTCTCTATCAATCCAATGGACGTTAACAATGTTTTCTGTAAAGAAATCTGGTAATTTTTCAAACTTATCATATGGAGGTATTACACTTCCATTGTCATCATCAGTGTTTTTAGGATCATACACTTGATAATCAATGCGCATTTCCGGTTGAGGTAAGTATCGGACATGTGCATTTAATTTTTGGCCTACAAGACATTTCATACTAGGATCTGTGTTATTAATAAGCTCAAATGAAATTGTATCACGTACAGATTTTGTTAATTTTGGTGCTATAACAATCGCAGAGACAGTAGAGCCATCTGAGTGTACATATTGAGCAGCTTTACCAGATGTATCAACGATATTCGCCCCATATGATGAAGTTACACGGAATGTATAGGATTTATCATCAGGTATTGGATCACCATTACAAGCCTTTAAGGATACAGTAATTAGCGTTGAATCTTCGTCATTTGCAATTAAGTCTGGTTTCTCAACATCAATACCTTGTAGAGCATTATTAACATAGTCCGGACCAGTAAAATCATTGTTATTATCTTTTGGCTTTTCAAAGTCTGCGTTGCTTGAGCCCATGAAGCCTGGAGGTAACGTGATTTTATCGTTATCACGGCCTGTCGCTGCACGTTTTAATCCTAGTACAGCAAAGTTACCGTTTTGTACACTGCGGTATAAAAATTCAGCAATATCTCCACGAGTTAGCTTTGTTGAAGGATTGAAATCGGCAAATGTCTTTTTATCAGTGTTACCTGTTGAAATATCATTTGTGTATAAATATTGAACCGCCTGAGGCTCATCTAAATCTAAGCCTTTAAAGGCAGCATATATTCGTGCAAATTGTCCACGTGTAACAGCTTTCGAACGATTAGCTGTTGTAAAAGTACCGTTGAATGGTAAATAAAAATCACTATAGAAGTTATAAGCGACACTGTCGTTATATGTTAATGCATAGTTCTTATCGAGCTTTGCAAACATTACAACAAGCTCTCGATCAGTTATTTGCTCATTAGGTAAAAAGTTATTAGCGCTATTCAATGAGAGTAGATCATTATCGACTGCCCATGAGATAGCTTTGTATTTACCGCTATTTGTTGGTACATCATTAATTGTCGTAGCTGCATGAGTCACAGCTGGAGTTGCTGTCATCAAGACTAATACGAAACAAAGCAGGGATAGAAATGCTTTTTTGGCATACGTCATTTATTTTTCAGTCCTTTCTTTAGTTAAAGAACAATATGTCATCTCGATAGTTTTGTTTTAAGTCATTTTCCAAATAATTCAAGAAACGTACTAATACTAGTGATGCTTGTGCTCGCGTTAATGGTTGATTTGGATTAAATCGACCTGTTACTGGGTCACCAGTCATTAAGCCTAATTCATTTGCAATGTATACACCATCTTTTGAATAGGTTGGAATTTGTGCATCATCCTTAAACTTTGTCATATAGCCTGGATCTGGCGCCTTATTTTCTAGCCCTAATGCTCGCACAAAAATCGTAGCTGCTTGAGCTCTAGTAATTTGATTATCAGGTTTGAAATACTCTGGAGTTACACCTTTAATAATTCCTTTATTAAACGCGGACTCAATATAGGCATAATCTTTTACAGTACGTTTGACATCTTTAAAAATACTTGTAGCAGATGTCGATTTTTTCGTTTTAGGTTCTGCCATAACTCGTAAGTCGACTGCCTTACCAATCGCCGTTGTAAAGTCAAAACGTCTCATAGGAGTATTTGGTGAGAAGAAGTTACTTGCATCAGAGTAAATACCTAAAGAGTATAATTTTTCAATAGCTTCTTTTGCATTATGATTTGATAAATCACGGAACTTAGGAATGATTAAACGTTCAATTGTTGGCATATATTCTTTGTCTAAGTCAACTTTACCTTTTTGTCCAGAGGCTAAATCATACGCATATTCAGAAATAACATCCTTTTCGCTTACTACCGCATATCCACCATCAAAGCTCCCTAAACTTCCTAGGTTTTCTTCATAGTTTAATACACGTGATTTGCTTGTAGATAAACGATTTTTCACATGGCTTGTCTTACCGTCGCTATATTTATAAACAGCTTCTGTAATTTGTGTTTCTGTTGCTCCCCAGAAGTTTTCATAGCCTGCATGTCGACTATCAGTATCAATCGTTACGGTATTATTAACTGTATTTCTCCCACTTCCAGTTTGATAAGCATATGTTTTTCTAGAAATCACATTGCCTGAGTAATAATCAGAGGCTGCACGATTGTCCGTTACCGTGCCTTGTGAAAATTGGTAATCTACCAATGTATATGTTTTCCCCCCTGCAACAATTTTCTCAGAATATTTTTTCACTACACCATTCGATGTCTTTTGACCAATCGTAGCATGATCCACAACATCAGATTCATATACAATATTTCGTGTCAATGTAGCTCCACTACTTGCTGTTAGCTTTAAACTATGTGTTTCGGTTAACTTCCCTTTAGACTCTTTTTGTGTGATTTTTATGTCTTTACTAGTGCCTTTAAATATAATGGGTGTTCCTGTAATGAAAACAGCTTCCTCATATGTATATTCATTTTTTACAGCACCTGTTGTTTCTAATGAAGCAGCTGATGCATTTTCTGGAATAGTAGCTCCAATAACCAGTGCAGCAAGTACCACTAACATTATTTTAGATAAATGTTTTCGCATTCTTTTTTTGTCCCTCTCTTTCATTCCATGCATACCGCATCTAGAGCTGAATAATTTTCAACATTACAAAATAATCAGGTGTGTTGATTAACCCATTTTCACCTACTTCATTAATTAGTAGGCGCTCATTTTCACTTCAAATCACTCGCTTTCGTACAGAATATACGATCTCGCTTTTCCAGCGGAAAGTATTGCTCTGTAACGAATGCTCGAAATTCTCCTCTACAATCAGCAAAAAAACGGGTTTATATTAGCAAAAATTCCCTTTTGAATTTTTCCTACTCAACACACCTTGAAAAGGCTGAAATCTGCTTGCCTCCTATTCGTAGGGCGACAACATACTTCATCATAAGCAAGTTCTTCCTTCGCTTAAGCTGAATGCCTTCGTTTTAAATATTGCTTACAGATTTCATATTAATCGACTAGTATTAAATGAGCTTTGACAAAACGATCTGATAAAACTACTAAACGATCAGAAGGGTTTAAATCTGATGCTTGAATAACTTTACCAGCTTTAATAATTGTAGCTTGGTCAATATTCATATCAATCATTTCACCAGCTTCATACCAGCGACCATTTTGCCATTGACTTACGCTCTTCACATTGATTACAGCTGGATATTTCGATTTAACTGACTGTAGTTTACCAGTTAACATTAATGGTGCTACAGGCTTAGCTTTATTTAGTATATGAAGGGCCTGTACATGACCGTCCTTCACATAGAAGTAACCATATTCACCTTCGTATAAATGAAGCTCAATATCAGGCATGACACTATATGTTTTTTTCCCATCATCTACTATTGCCTTTGTTGAATTACTAACAGATAGTACAGTACGATCTGTTTTCTTGAAGACATTTGACTCGATCTTCATCGCGTCATCAATTTCGATTAAATAGCCATCTGCTTGTGACAAACGTCCATAATATAACTCATGACCTGCTAAGTTTGGTGACATAAAGCTATCACTTGTTACTTGCACGACTTGGGCATAATTATCACGTGCAGCACCGTCCGAAATAACAAAGGCAGTACCGTAAGCTAATAAGCCAGTAGGTTCAATTAAACGACCATTTCGAATTAAAATCGATCCATCGTGGAAGTATAATGTACCAGCAGATTTAAGTTTTAATAATTTATACTTAGTATCCACAGAAAGCATAGGCTCATAGTAAGTTCGCTCGTTGTTTTTCAACACAACAATCTTTTCAATCACTTCTTTGCCAAACTGTTTAACCGTTGCATAATATGCTTCACTGCCAATGTAATTTTTCAACTGACCTTTATCAATTTTTGTATTTCCAACATAGATTGGAACCTTTGATGAAAAATTCATCGTTGACAAAGCCGTTGTTGTATCAGATCCAAATTGCCAATTTATAAATGCATGTTGGTTTTTTACAGTTAAATTATTTGTATTGGCATTAACCGTCTGTATCTCACCTTTATATAGGTTTTCAACTAATGTACCCGTCTCACTAATTTCTATTTTAGTGACAATGGATGTGTTTCGATTTTTAAGGCTAAGCTTAACACGGTCCCCAACATATAATGCGCTAATATCGACTGCAGAGGAGTTTTTTTGGTAGCTTGTATCTTTGTTTATATAATAAGTTGTTTCCTCTCCAATATCTGGCTTCAACATAATAAATAATCCATTTGGATCAATACTTGTCACTACCCCAGCCAGTGTTTTAGTATTTTGAGCTACTGATGGAGATTCTGTTTCTATTGTAGAATTAGAAGTACCTCGAAGCTCAACAACACTTCGAAGGGAAATATCCGCTTCTACCTTCATTCCTAGCTTAAAACCTTCGATTGTTGTCACTGTATTATTAATATACAGGCGGGCATTATCATTTATATTGTATGTAACTTGACGACCGCTATCATTTTGCAAAGTAATTTTACTAAGCTTTTTTTCTATTACTCCGTTTGAATTTGCATATTCTGAAAATGTTACATCAACAAAGGTTCCAGTCACCATTTGGGCAGCTTGGGCCGTTTGATTTGATGAAAATCCAAGAACCGCTAGTAACAAAATCATTAGTATGTATGAAATTTTCTTCAACAAATCCTGCCTCCTTAAAATGTTATTAATAAATAGTATATCGTAATATTGGTAGTTTTTCCTATTCAAAAAGTTACATTTTAGTTCTATTATTTACTTTTTCAATCTACCATTAGACACAAAGATAGAGGTAGCTTCCAATTTCAAGCTACCTTTCCTTCATCATACTTGAACGTCAATTGTATGTCCTGCTGTCGGATGTGGAGCATCTAACATTTCAACTAATTGTTCTGTACTTTGCTTTTGCATATCCATTGCCTGTTTTGTTACTGCAAGAGATACATTTTGCATTAAAGTTGCTTGATTCATTGCCATTGATAAAGCTGCGATATCCATTTAGTCCACCTCCCATTTTATTTATCGGTCAGTTGTTTCTTTCATCAAGCGATTCTCCCCATTTTAATAAAAAAAACATCTACTGTCCTAAATAATAGACTCAATAGATGTTTTTTTATTACATTTTATTTTCGATAGTACGCCAAGCTTCTTCAAAGCCAATTCCTTTTTCTGAAGAAAAGACAATAAGAGGATCATTTTTGTCCATATCTAGCGTTTCTTTCACAACTTTTTTATGCTTATCCCATTTACCTTTTGGGATTTTATCTGCTTTTGTTGCAATGACAATACAAGGGATATTGTAATGCTTTAAAAAATCATACATCATGCGATCATCAGCAGTAGGAGGATGACGTAAATCAACAATTTGTACGACTGCCTTTAATTCATTGCGCCCTGTGATGTAACGCTCAATCATTTTCCCCCATGCTTCACGCTCAGTCTTTGAAACCTTTGCATAACCATAGCCTGGAACATCTACAAAAAACAATTGCTCTTCAATTTTGTAAAAATTAAGCGTTTGTGTTTTTCCGGGCTTAGAAGAAATACGTGCTAAAGCTTTACGACCGATCATTCGATTAATAAATGAGGATTTCCCCACATTTGAACGACCGGCTAGTGCAAATTCTGGCAGTCCATCTTCTGGATATTGGTCTGGTCTTACAGCACTTATGACCATTTCGACGTTATGGACTTTCATTTTCTTAAATACCTCCGTCCAGTGCAATGGCTAATACTTCATCAGCCGATGACACTAGTTTAAATGTTAATTGTTCGCGTACACTTTCCGGAATATCCTCAATATCTCGCTCATTATCTTTCGGACAAATAATTGTCGTTAAGCCTGCTCGATGCGCACTGAGTGTTTTTTCCTTTAAGCCACCAATTGGCAGTACACGTCCACGTAAAGTAATTTCACCTGTCATGCCGACCTCGCGACGTATAGGACGGTGTAAAATTGCAGATACAATTGCAGTTGCCATTGTAATACCTGCAGAAGGTCCATCTTTCGGCACAGCTCCTTCAGGAACATGGATATGAATATCATGTGTTTCAAAATATTCTGCATCCACTTTTAGCTCCTCCATTTTTGTACGGACATACGATAAAGCGGTTTGGGCAGATTCCTTCATGACATCGCCAAGCTTCCCAGTTAGCTGCAGTTTTCCTTTACCAGGTGTTAATGATACCTCAATTTGTAATGTATCACCACCCACAGTTGTATAAGCAAGCCCAGTAGCTACACCGACTTGGTTTTCCTCTTCTGCTTGTCCATAACGGAAACGATGTTTGCCGAGTAATTCCTCTAACGACTTCGAGCTAACTGTTACTCGTTTTTTCTCACCAGAAACGATAATCTTAGCGATTTTACGACATAAGGTTGCAACTTGACGCTCTAGCCCTCGAACACCTGCTTCACGTGTATAATAACGGATGATATCCACAACTGCTTCATCTTTAATGATAGCCTGTGTTTTTTTCAAGCCATGCTCTTTCAACTGTTTTGGTATTAAATGATTTTTCGTAATTTGCTCTTTTTCAATTTCTGTATAACCAGCAATTGAGATAACTTCCATACGATCTAGTAACGGCCCAGGAATTGAACTTAAATCATTGGCAGTTGCAATAAATAATACATTTGATAAATCATAAGGTTCTTCGATATAATGATCACTAAATGTATTATTTTGAGCTGGATCTAAAACTTCAAGCATAGCTGCTGCAGGATCTCCCCTGAAATCATTAGACATTTTATCAATTTCATCTAGAAGGAACACAGGATTAATAGTCCCTGCCTTTTTCATACCTTGGATAATACGACCTGGCATCGCCCCAACATACGTACGACGATGACCACGAATTTCTGATTCGTCTCGTACCCCACCTAATGAAATACGGATAAATTTGCGATCCAAGCTTTCTGCAATAGATCGAGCTAATGACGTCTTACCTACACCTGGAGGACCAGCTAAACATAATATTGGTCCACGTAACGATTTTTTCAACTGACGAACAGCTAAATATTCTAATATACGTTCTTTTACTTTTTCTAATCCGTCGTGATCACGATTTAAAATGTCCTCTGCATGTGTGATATTCATGCGATCCTCAGTCGCATTTGTCCATGGAAGTGATACAATCCAATCTATATAGTTTCGGATTACGCCACTCTCCGCACTAGCTCCAGGTAACTTTTCATAGCGATCCAACTCTTTAAGTACAGCTTCTTTCGTTGATTCAGGCATGCCTGTTTCGTCAATACGTTTACGTAATTCAGCTACTTCGCCAGTTTTCCCTTCACGGTCCCCTAGCTCTGTTTGAATAGCTTTCATTTGTTCACGTAAATAATATTCTTTTTGCGTACGCTCCATGGATTGTTTAACTTTTGAATTAATTTTCTTCTCAAGATCAAGGACTTCTTGCTCATCATGTAAACGAATAATTAAATGATCTAAACGCTTCTTTACACTGAGCATCTCCAATACTTCTTGTTTATCTGCAATCTTAAATGGCAAATGTGATGCAATGATGTCTGCTAAACGACCTGGCTCTTCAATATCCGCCACAGTACTGATGGTTTCAGATGTAACCTTATTGGAGGCTTTCGCGTATCTTTCGAAATGCGTTAACAACGTACGCATTAAAGCCTGCGTTTCAACATCCTTATCGATTGTTTCCTCCTTAACATCGATGTCAACAATCGTATATTTTTCTAATGCCCTATAGTTAGACCATGTTGCACGCGCTACACCTTCCACTAAAATACGTAGTGTTCCATTAGGTAATTTTAGCATCTGTTTGACATAAGCCATTGTACCAATTGTATATAAATCTTCCTCATCAGGCTGTTCATCATGCATTTCTTTTTGTGTTACCAATAATATCAATTGGTCCTCTAACATTGCTTGTTCCAGCGCTGCTACAGAACGATTTCTACCCACATCAATATGTAACACCATCGACGGGTATACTAAAAGTCCACGTAAAGGCAATAATGGTACATTTGTTGTTTTTTGTATTGTCACCATGCGGGTATTCACCTCCGTCAAAATTTTCTTGTTCACTCCCGCGCTACTAGTATGTGTTTAAAAAGCTGATTCACACTAGTTAATCAACCGAGTCAAAAATTTCATCTAATTACAGTTGGCTTTATGTAAGAATGAATAAAAAGCTGACTGTCGATATGTGCGAATATTGCACAACCGAAGTCAGCTAAATTACTCTTTATCTCATAACAATAGACAGTAAGGTCTGTTCGTTATGCTGAAGTTTTTGTGTCGCTACCTTCATCGAGTTCAGTGCCATCTTCAAGAAGCAATTTCGGTTTTTCTTTATCCGTAATTGTTTTTGCCGTAATGATACATTTTTTCACGTCTTCACGTGAAGGAAGTTCGTACATTACTTCAAGCATTGTTGACTCAATAATTGAACGAAGACCACGTGCACCTGTTTTCCGCTCAATTGCTTCTTTTGCAATTTCCGAAAGGGCACCTTCATCAAACTCAAGCTCAACACCATCTAGTTCAAGCATTTTTTGATATTGCTTAGCTAGTGCATTTTTAGGCTCTGTTAAAATTTGTACAAGCGCAGACTCGTTTAATTGCTCTAGACTCGCAAGTACTGGTAATCGACCGATGAATTCTGGTATTAGACCAAATTTCAATAAGTCCTCTGGAATCAGCTTTGCCATAATAGAGCCTTCATCCATATCAATTTTGTTTGGATCTGAACCGAAGCCAATTACTTTTTCACCCTGACGACGTTTAATAATGGATTCTATTCCATCAAACGCTCCACCTACAATAAATAAGATGTTTGTAGTATCGATTTGTAAAAACTCTTGGTGAGGATGCTTACGTCCACCTTGAGGAGGGACACTCGCAACTGTACCTTCTAAAATTTTAAGAAGAGCTTGTTGTACACCTTCACCTGATACATCACGTGTAATGGAGGGATTTTCAGATTTACGTGCAACTTTATCGATTTCATCAATGTAGATAATCCCTTTTTCAGCACGCTCGATATCGTAATCTGCTGATTGAATTAATTTTAATAAGATATTTTCAACGTCCTCACCAACATAGCCAGCTTCTGTTAGAGAAGTAGCATCAGCAATAGCAAAAGGAACGTTTAATATTCGCGCCAATGTTTGAGCCAATAAAGTTTTACCGCTACCAGTTGGGCCGATTAACACAATGTTCGATTTTGCTAATTCTACATCATCAATTTTACTATTCGTATTAATGCGTTTGTAGTGATTATAAACCGCAACTGCTAAAGCTTTTTTAGCACGTTCTTGTCCAATTACATATTCATCTAAAATCGCTAAGATTTCTTTTGGTTTTGGAATATCTTGGAATTCAATTTCTTCTTCAACGCCCAGTTCCTCTACAACGATTTCTGAACAAAGCTCGATACATTCATCACAAATATAAACACCAGGACCTGCAACTAGTTTACGTACCTGTTCTTGTGGCTTTCCACAAAAAGAGCATTTTAAATTGCCTTTTTCATCATTAAATTTGAACAATATGTTTCACCCCTATTCAAGCAACAATCTTACAAGATTATTGAATCTTTATCAAATAAATTGTCTGCTTCCATTTACACCACTGCATTTATGGTTCGAGATTTTAAAAAAACTTACGACATGCATAGTACAGAAACAATGACATTTATCGCAAAGCTGCCAATTATTTAGCTTGACGAATTTACCAATTATATCTTAATTTCCATGCGTTTGTAACATACTGATTCTTCAGAAACCTCTTTCGATCAGAGACCTTTCGTTTAGTCAAGCTCTCTGACCCTCGTCACTTGATAATTGGCTTGTGACCTCACTATTACAGCCGTTAGTACAAGATACAGATACTCAAATGAGCAACTTGTTTTTCTTTAAAATCTATTACATTCGCCAGAGGCTTAACTTCATTCAGAAGAGGATGTATTACGTTGTTCCTCATTTGGAAGAATTGAGACATCTATAAAACTAAGTCTTAACTCTGCTGAATAAAGTTAAATTTTAGCATCGTGTGAAAAGTCAAACAATACTATGTATTAGAGAATTGTAGAGGCTCTGCCTATCCCCCTCTTAAAAAAGTACTTCCTTTTGGAGGATACTTTTCGTGGTGAAAGTAGTCGTAATATTAATAATATAATTAACTGAACTAAACCTAAAAGGGAATCTGGCTTAACCTAAACAATAAATATGTGATAAAACAAGGCACGGTTTAATGCCGTACCTTGTTTTCATTTATCTATCCAGTTACAAAAAAATCCTATTCAGTAATTTTAGCGTTTTCTACTAAAAATTCAACTGTTTTTTGAATTTTAATGTCGTTTTCAAGAACAGCTGTGCCACCTAATGCACCTGTAATTTGCTCTTTTGTCATGTTAAATTGAGCAGCCATTTTTTCTAATTCAGCTTCGATATCAGCTTCAGTTGCTTCAATTTTTTCTGCTTCAGCAATTGCTTCAAGTGTTAGAGATACACGTACACGGCTTTCTGCTTCTTCTTTCATTTGTCCACGTAAATCTTCTTCTGATTGACCTGAGAATTGATAGTAAAGGTCTAAGTTCATTCCTTGCATTTGTAAACGTTGACCAAATTCTTGTAACATACGATCAGTTTCAGAGTTAATCATACCAGCAGGTACTTCAAATTCAGCTTTTTCAGCAGCTTTTTCAACTAATTCATCACGAAGTGCTGCATCTGATTCAGCTTGTTTTTGCTCAGCAGTTTGCTCTTTGATTTTAGCGCGTAAAGCTTCAACGCCTTCAACTTCTGGGTCTAATTCTTTAACGAATTCGTCATTTAATTCTGGAAGAACTTTTGTTTTAACTTCTTTTACAGTTACTTTGAAAGTAGCTTCTTTACCAGCTAATTCAGCTGCATGGTATTCTTCCGGGAAAGTAACAACTACATCTTTAGATTCACCAGTTTTCACACCTACAAGTTGCTCTTCAAATCCAGGGATGAATGAGCCAGAACCGATTTCTAGTGGATAGTCTTCACCTTTACCACCTTCAAATGCTTCTTCACCTACGAAACCTTCAAAGTCGATAACAGCTGTATCGCCTTCAACGATTGCTTCGTCTTCTTTAATTTCAAGCTCTGCTTTACGAGCTAATTGATCTTGAATTTGTGCTTCTACTTCTTCATCAGTAACTTCTACTGGAAGTTTCGTAACTTCTAAACCTTTGTACTCACCAAGTTTTGGCTCAGGCTTTACTGTTACTTGAGCATTAAATGTGAAATCTTTACCGTGTACGAAGTTTTCTGTACCAGAAATTTCTGGGTAATCAACTGGCATAATACCAGCTTCATCGATAGCTTTCGCATAAGATTCAGGAACGATGATTTCTAATGCATCTTGGTATAAAGATTCGATACCAAAGCGTTGTTCAAACATTTTACGAGGCATTTTACCTTTACGGAAACCTGGTACGTTAATTTGTTTTACAACTTTTTTGAACGCTTGGTCCATTGCTGCGTCTACTTCTGCAGCAGGTACTTCAATTGTAAGAGTACCGATATTACCTTCTTGTTTTTCCCATTTTGCTGACATGTATAAATACCTCCAAATAAATAATCAAGTTTTAAATGTTAGACAATTCATTCGTAACTACGATTTTGACAACCATTTTAGTATAACATAGATGCGCATAGTTTCAACTTATTTCATACGCCATGTAGTTCTGTTAGTTTTTCTAACATTTGTAAAAAGTCAATGATTTCATAGTCCATTTCCTGTACTTTTCCTAGCATAGATTGTACAAAGTCAATATAACTATAGGCAATATCGTCGGCTTCGAATGGGTGCCATTCAAACGGATACGTCACAATGGCATGTTTCGCCATTAAATATTGTACCATTTCCAACGTCGATGGGTCTTGCTCTAATTCATTCTCAATTATTTTTTTTACTTCCCTATACTGCGGCAACTGATTTGGAAGGACTAAATTGATAGGATTAATAGTCGTTGTTTCATTAAATTTCGAGACAGTAATTTCAATTGACACTTCTTGTTCCACTAATAGGATTAGTGCTAAGCTCTGAACAAATGGATGGATCGTTGGATATTCAATAATAGCTTTCAATGCAGTTTTTAACTGTCGCACATTCGTATCCATTAAGCGATGCAGTCGAATAGATTGTTCGTCTGGCGTTAATACACTAAATTTCGAAAGTTCATATTCTTGCTCTTCTAACAATCGTTTTGCATCCTCTTTTTTTTCGAGATTCTTAGCTACCTCCTGATTCAAGCTTCTTAAGCGTTCAAATTTCTCAAGTTGATCTTCCGGAAGTACGTTTTCTTCAATTAATGTCGTAATTAACGACTCTACTTGATGGTATTCTTTTAACTGCATACATACAGTAACATACAGTTCCATTACTTCCACATATAATGTCGTTCCCATTGCAAACAATTGCTCACAAACATTTTTAACTTTATCGTATGCTTTTAGTTCATATAAAGCGTACGCATAGGTACTTAATGCAAGTTCATCTCCAGTTTCATATAAAAACGCTTTTTCAAAGCTTGCCACAGCTTCTTCATATTGATATTTTTCCGCATACATATGTCCTTCACGTATTAATGTCTGAACAGCACCAGGAAAAACAACAATATTGTCATGTTTTATAACATGCCGTTTTCGCTTTGTCATTCCCCTCACCTCTTTACCACTATTTTACTTATTGATTTCTATATGAATCATCACCCTAACAAAGGGGTAGATTTCCGTTCCGACTGAGCCCTTTCCTAGGGAGCGTTCGATAAGCCACTTAGCAAAGTCAAAATGTTGGTCATGAAGGAGTTATCACAGGACTTGATGCTTTCCTTCTATTAGATCTCGCCAGGGTCTCATCTGCGGAGCTTCCTACCTTCACTCTACTCAACTTCATTAGTTGGCATACGTCATGTTTTAACAAATGCTATTTTCAACTTTAGCGATCACAATATATACCATAAATTTAGCTCCTTGCTTATTTTAACAAAAATCTTCGCTTTCATATTTCATATTTTGTAATAAATTGTATTATAATTAATAATGACTATCATTTATTACTGTTTACAGGGCATCTAGCTTCGTTTAATTTTTAAAAAAGTTATTCACAAGGAGTGGTATACATGCAATCAATGGATACAGTTAGTGAATTTGGTAGTAGCGTCTCTCCTATGTTTGAAGCGCTATCTATTAAAGTTGTTTCGTTTTCTACAGCGGAAGGTCCCAATCAGAAGGATTATCCGATTGAATTTGAATTACTCACACGAACAAAGATTGATTTATACACGCAAGAAGCAATTACACATATTATAAGTATCCAAGGTTACATTCCTGGCTCCATTTTAATTGGACACCAACATGAGTCACTTTTTATTATTCCCCAAAATGTACACATTGAATGCAACTATAAACTTCTAAGTATCGACGAAAAAGATATGCAACGCATCTTACAGCACTCTCAACCTAATCTACATTATAGCGAGTGGCTAATCGATGCCATTAAAAATGCAAATATTCTTGTAGATTTAAAAACCAATCAAAATACGTTTACTGAATGGCCACTCGGTATAAAATCAGCCATTATATTATAACTAGGATGAGACATACTTAAATAGGTATGTCTTTTTATTTTCATTCAGAATTTCTGTGCGAAAGCGCAGCGACAGCAACAAATGTTTTCTGTGCGAAAGCGCAGCGACAGCAACAAATGTTTTCTGTGCGAAAGCGCAGCGACAGCAACAAATGCGCCAAGGGGAAATTGATTATGTACTCCTTTAATAAGTCTATCCCTTTTTGTTGCTTGTCTATCATATCAACTTTCCCTTGATCCTGGAATTCCTATTGCGAATATCCTCCTATATCACTAGAAAACTTCACAAATCAGCAAATTTGTCGTTGAAGCCTTATAATAAAAAGACCTAGCTCCATAAAAGCATTTTTACTATGTCTGCGCATTGTTATAAATATAATTTGCAAAGACAAGTGATCTTCAAGAAATATGTTAAAACAATGCTCTTATAAAGCATTAACTTTACTTTGGGGGAATTACATATGAATATCAAAAATACTTTACAATCGTTTTCAACAATGACACATTCAGCACGACAAGAATTTATGTTACAAGAAGGAGATTGGTTGTTACAAGAAATGTTAACGCACATCGGTATACCAGATGCAGAATTACGAGACAAATTAATTTACCGTACTTTTATTGATTTACTTAGTGATAATTTACTGAGCACCGAGCAACTACAACATTTATTTGATTCAGCAACAGGCAACGATTTTTTATATTTAAACATAGGGGAAGAAATGACAGATAGTGTCTTTACACGTTCGTTTTCTGCTTTACTTGTAGCAAGTCTTCTTGCAAAGGATGCTGAACTACACATTTTAAATGATGATCGTCTTCAAATTTTCTTTCAAAAGATTGGTCGTTTTTTATTATTGGAAAAAGATACAAGAGGTCATGTTCAAGACAAGGGCTGGGCGCACAGCATTGCTCATGGTGCAGATTTAGCAGCAACGACGATTAAACACCCTAAGTTTGATTTACAGCATGCGCCTTTAATCTTGCATGCATTGAAACTTGTTACTTGGAAAGATACTGTTTTTGTCAACGATGAGGAGGAACGCTTAGTTAATATTATTGAAGCGTTACTAGCTCGAGACTACTCTGAGGAGGCATTAATAGAATTTGTCGAACAGGTATTTGATAAATTTGAAATGCATTTAGTGACACAGGGCTATAACGAAGCCTTTTTTAGCGGACGTACATGCACTTTAAATTTAATGAAAACATTGTACATTGCCTTAAAAATGAATAACCTAGCTCCAAAGCTACAAAATACTATCTATGGACATGTAGCAAAATGGCTAAAGCTCGGAGCTTAATATCAATTTTACTTTTGCTTAATTGCGCCGAATGAAGTTAAATTCCACTTTCTCTCTGCTTAGAACATTTATTTTCGTCTCCATAACCAAATTTAGCAAACTAATAATATCCTTAGTTTGCTATTTTTACTTTTCAGATAAAATATCGAGAATACAATATATGGAACATCATAACTATATTAACATAATTAATATTAGTTTCCGAAATACTACTTTCCAAACATCCCTTACATTGATAGTTTATCCTTAAATATCCACAATTCTATTTCCTCCGCGCTCACCTTTTAAAAAAACGCAACAAAAAAGCATTCTATACCCTAACAAAACGGCGATTTTATTACAAAATGAAGTCTAAATTGTGAAATGATATTTTCACAAAAAAAACTATTTAATTAGTTAAAGATGAGAAACTCAGTATTTTCAACGTTTTAACAGTGTTTATTTAATTAAACACAAAAATACTAATATTGAAATAACGATTTTTGTTCAAAAAATGTTCATATTCATCCCGAAAATACTATTAAAAAAATAAAAAATTAATTTTTTTTCTTTAAAACGGGCGTATAATCCAATGTGCAAACAACGACATTTGTGTCGGTCGATTATGACACATTGTCTGAAAATCGATTACACAGATTAAAGACTTTGCGAACGCTTGCACTAGACCAATCAAATACTAGATTCAATGTTTCATATTGAACCATGCCATTGTAAGTATTTCTGATTATTTGATTGGTACAACAACTAAAAGAGGTGACCGTATTACCCACTATTTATAAATTCGAATCTATTTACAAACACAGAAAATTTATGAATAGCCGTTTTATAGAAAGGAGTCAAACATGAAGAAAAAGTTAAGCTTAATGTTTGTTGCATTTGGTGCGCTTGCAGTTCTTTCTGGCTGTGAACCACTAACAGTCTTTGACCCAAAAGGGCCAAATGCCAAAACATTATCAGACACAATTATTTTATCCATTATTACAATGGCCTTTATATTACTAGTCGTGTACGTGCTTTTAGCATTTATGCTAACTAAATACCGTGCTTCTAAAACACCTGCCGATTATGAGCCTCCTCACGAAGAGGGTAGTCATTTACTTGAAATTACATGGACAGTTATCCCTATTATCATAGTGGCTTTCTTAGCAATTGTTACTGTAAGAACAACAAGTACAGTAGAGTCTCAACCAGAAGGTTATGACAATAAAGAGCCACTTGTAATTTACGCATCATCCTCTAACTGGAAATGGCATTTTAGTTATCCAGAGCAAGGTATTGAAACTGTAAACTATGTAAATATTCCAACTGACCGTCCAATTGAGTTCAAACTATACTCTTTCGGACCAATCACAAGTTTCTGGATTCCACAATTAGCTGGTCAAAAATACGCGATGAGTGACATGTTAACAACTATTCACCTAGCTGCAGATGAGGTTGGTTCATACATGGGCCGTAACTCTAACTTTAGCGGTCGCGGTTTCGCTCAAATGGAATTTGAAGTTCAATCTATGACAGAAAAAGACTTCGACAAATGGGCTTCTGATGTGAAAACAAAAGAAAAACCATTAACAAAAGAAAAATTTGATGAACTATTAAAAGCAGAACACGTTGGTCGTTCAAGCTATTCATCTACACACTTAGAATTTAGCCCAGCTCCAATGGAACACAGTGAACACATGAAAATGGGTGGCATGGATCATAGCGATATGAACATGTCTGAAAATGAAATGGATCACTCTAAAATGGATCATGGGAATCATTCTGATTCACAAGAAAATTCTGAAGCAACACATTCACATTAATTTTATTTTTACACCTGAAAGGAGCGCATCCAATGAGCATGGAAGAAATTTTCCATCCACTTAAAGAACCGATGATTTTGGGGGCAGCTATTAGTATCATAGTTGGAGCAGTGGTTATCGCAATCGGCCTTACTTATTTCAAAAAATGGGGCTATTTCTATAAAAACTGGCTATCAACTGTTGACCATAAAAAAATCGGTATTATGTATATCGCTACAGCACTATTGATGCTATTCCGCGGCGGTATCGATGCTTTGTTAATGCGTGCACAAACAGCAGTTCCTGATAACGGACTTCTTGATGCACAACACTATAATGAGATTTTCACAACACACGGTTTAATCATGATTCTATTCATGGCTATGCCATTCGTAATTGGTTTAATGAACATTGTTATCCCACTGCAAATTGGTGCACGTGACGTTGCCTTCCCACGTCTAAATGCAGTCAGCTTCTGGTTATTTGCAGCTGGTTGCGGTTTACTAAACCTATCATTTATCATTGGTGGTTCACCTGATGCTGGTTGGACAGCTTACTTCCCACTATCTGGGACAGAATTTAGTCCATCTCCTGGGGGCAACTACTATTCTTTAGCTTTACAATTATCAGGGATTGGTACGTTATTGACTGGTGTTAACTTCATCACGACAATCATTAAAATGCGTGCACCTGGTATGACGTTAATGAAAATGCCAATGTTTAGTTGGTCAATTTTAATCACAAACGTTATTATCGTATTCGCATTCCCAGTGTTAACTGTAGCGCTTGCATTAATGATGTTTGACCGTCAATTCGGTACACAATTCTTTGCGATGCAAAATGGTGGTATGGACATGCTTTGGGCCAACCTATTCTGGGTTTGGGGACATCCTGAGGTTTATATCGTTATCCTACCTGCTTTCGGTATCTTCTCAGAAATCATTGCAACATTTGCACGTAAAAACTTATACGGCTATACATCAATGGTTATGAGTATGGTTGTTATTTCGTTACTATCATTCTTAGTATGGGCCCACCACTTCTATACAATGGGTCATGGCGTTATGGTAAACAGCTTCTTCTCTATTACAACAATGGCGATCGCTGTTCCAACAGGGGTTAAAATATTTAACTGGTTGCTCACAATGAGACACGGTAAAATTCAATTTACAACTCCGATGCTTTATGCACTTGGTTTTATTCCGATCTTCACAATCGGTGGGGTTACAGGGGTAATGCTAGCAATGTCTAGTGCGGACTATCAATATCATAATACGATGTTCTTAGTTGCCCACTTCCACTATGTATTAATTCCAGGTACAGTATTCGGTGTACTTGCAGGTTACCACTACTGGTGGCCAAAAATGTTCGGTTTCCGATTAAATGAAAAACTAGGGAAAACTGCTTTCTGGTTTATCGCAATTAGCTTCAACGTAGCTTTCTTCCCTCTATTCATTTTAGGTTTAGATGGTTACGCTCGTCGTATGTACACTTACTCTGCTTCAACTGGATATGGTCCATTGAGCATGGTATCGTTCATCGGTGCAATTGGTCTTGCTGTCGGCTTCGCGTTAATCGTATATAACATTTACTATAGCTGGAAACATATGCCACGTAATGAAAAAGCAGATGTTTGGGATGGTCGTACGCTAGAATGGGCTACTCATTCTCCAGTACCTGAATACAACTTCGCAGTAGTTCCGACTGTTTCACGTTTAGACGAATTCTGGTTCGCTAAAAAAGAAGGTCGCGATATTACTGCAGGTAAGATTGAAAAAATTCATATGCCTAACAACACTGGCGCACCTTTCTGGATGAGTGGATTCTTCTTCCTTGCAGCATTCTTCGCTGTATTTAATCTATGGATTCCAGCCATCGTAAGTATGCTTTGTGTATTTGGCTTTATGATTCATCGTTCATTTGAAAAAGATCATGGTCGTTACATTTCAGTTGAAGAAGTTATGGCAACTGAAAAAAGCTTGAGAGGTGATAAATAAAATGAAAATCGATTCTTCACTTCCATTAGAATATAGTACAGAGGAAAATCGCCTGAAAATTTTCGGTTTCTGGGTTTTCCTTGGTGCCGAAATCGTATTATTCGCCACACTATTTACAGTGTATTTCACACTTCATACACGTACAGGTAGTGGTCCAAATGGCGCTGAAATCTTTGAATTAACACCAGTATTATGGGAAACATTCTTATTATTAACAAGTAGTTTCACAATTGGTCTTGGTATTCATGCAATGCGCATTGGCAACAAAAAAGCGATGATGGCATTTTTCATCATCACACTTCTATTAGGTCTTGGCTTCTTAGGTATTGAGATTGATGAGTTTGTCACTTATGTTCATGAAGGTGCTACAATTCAAACTAGCGCATTCTTATCAGCATTAATGACTTTACTTGGTACGCACGGTGCCCACGTAACTTTCGGTTTCTTCTGGGGCGTTGCAATTTTAATCCAAGTAGCAAACCGTGGCTTAAACCCACAAACGGCTAACAAAGCGTTTATCTTCTCACTGTACTGGCACTTCCTAGACGTTGTTTGGATTTTCATCTTCAGCTTCGTCTACTTGAAAGGACTGATTAGCTGATGAAGGAATTATTCCCAAAACAACATGTGATGGGCTTCGGCTTCTCACTATTACTAACAATTGTAGCTTTAGCTGTTGTTAAGTTTGATATGTCTGCTAACATGGCACTTGGTATTTTACTTGTGACTGCTATTGCACAAGCAACTGTACAATTAGTATTATTCATGCACATCGGTGAATCTGAAGATAAGAAAACGTTATATATAACGATTTTATATGCAGTATTCGTAGGTGTTGTTACAATCCTAGGTACATTATTCGCAATGATCTGGGGCTATAACTGATAAGAAAAGTCGAGAAAATGATATCATTTTCTCGGCTTTTTCTTTTTGGAAAAAATTTTTTTCGTCAATTTAAATGAACACTATCTCGCATAACTCAACATTCAGTACAGTTTAAAAAGTAATATTTCTGCATCTAAATAAGGCCTAGTTCAGCCTGAATACCAGTCCTTATTCTTTTATGCTCTGTTAGCAACCAATAATTCTAATGCCTCGAATACTTGATTTAAACTATGTCCTGCGCACACCTATTTCAAATCAAACACTAAATACCCTATCGTCTTTCAAGACCCCTGCATTTAGTTTTCTCTACCATAAACTATTAAAGCTCTATAACTTTATGATTCACTCTGCAAATATTCTAGCAACGGTTCCCTGTTGTAAAACTCACATTATAGGTTAATTTTCTGATTATTATCAAGTTTTGTTCAATTATTAACAAAACTTGATTTTGAAACTTTTATAGCTAACGTTATGATAATAAACCTATTTCAAGGGTATTTTAAGACCGCTATTTTGGATGCAGTTATGATTATGAGCCCATTTTCCGTCAATTAAGTACGTATCAAATGCGTGCAGTCATTCCTATAATGTCTGCAGCTAAGGCCGGATTTGATTAGCATTTCAGACCGACATATATATATGAACACAGTTACTATTACAACAGCTTCGATGAAAAGTATCGAACGAAAAATATTATTTATGAAATTAATTCACTTATTATTCTTGTACTACTTTTTCTTGTTATTCAGCTAAGCATGAAGGCTTATAAATACAGGTATAAATTGGGCATTTACTATTATTTTAATATTGAATTAGAACTGTTTTTTAAATAATGAAACTTTTACTTTTATAGTAATGTATACTAATAGATGATGTTTTTACCAAGAATAGGAGATGAAAGTAATGAACAAATTTTTTAAAGTTTTAAGTGTTGGAGCACTAGCACTAACACTAGCAGCTTGTAACAGTAGCGCTACACCAACTAAAGACACAACTAAAACAAGTAAACTCACTTTAGAGCAAGTGTATGACAAAGCGGTGAAACGCCAGGAAGACATTAAAAGTGCGAGTGCAAAAGCAGAAGTGACTCAAGAGGCAAAAATGGGGTCAGGTGACAAAGCAGAGAAATTTACCAGCGATACAAAAATGGACGTGGATGTAGTTACCGATCCAGTAGGTATGCACTTCTCAATGACAACGACTTCGCCAGATATGCTTGACGAAGGCGACAAGAATAATGAAGTGTCAGTTGAAATGTACATGAATAAGGATCAAGGTATTTTCGTAAAAGACGAAACTACCGATAAATGGTTAAAGTTACCAAGTGATGATTTCGATTCACTTTTAAAGGAGACTTCATCAGCAGCAAACGCTAAGGAACAATTAGAACAGCTTAAAAAGTTTGCAGGTGATTTTAAATTCGAGCAAACAGATGATGCATATGTCTTAACTTTAGACGCAAAGGGCGATAAGTTTAAAGAGCTTATCGATTCTGAAATGAAAAAATCGTTGAAAGATCTTAACCTTCAAGAAAATCCTCTTGATAATTTAACGATTAATAAAATGGACTACGTACTATACATTGATAAAGAAACTTTTGATACAAATAAAATAGATGTGAATATGGATTTGAAAATAAAAGTGGAAAATGAAGAATTTTCGTCAAAAATGAAGACAGTTGTAACATATACTGATTTCAATAACCTAAAAACAATTGACATACCAAAAGAAATTATCGATAACGCACAAACTGTTGCACAGTAAACAATATTATAAAGGAATCTGCATACTTTAATGTGCGCAGATTCCTTTTGCTTTGGGTAACACTTCATTGAAATCGACCATTACCCTAGGATTTCACTTGAAGATTTTTCGAAAATATCCGCAAGACTTATATATTATTTATACTATAAATGAACAGAAACATTACGATTTAAAACATATTTAGCGGCCTCAACATATTCGGTTGCTGCTCTTTGGCTAATTGTTGCTGTTGGGACGAAGCTTTCAAAGGCATGATAACAGCCCGGATACAAATGGAATTCAACATCAACACCCGCCTGACATAGCCTCGTTACATATTGTAATGTTTCATCACGGAACGGATCTAATTGACCGACACACGTATAAGTAAATGGTAAACCTGATAAGTCTTCCGCTCTTGCAGCTGCAGCATATTGTGATACATCATCACCACCATTATCCCCATTTAAATACATTTCCCAGCCCTTTTGATTTAAATCATGATTCCAAACCATATGTCCTGTAATCTCCAATGCAGAAGGTGTATTATTACGATCATCTATCATCGGATAGAGTGGCATTTGAAAACTAAGGTTAGGATAATTTCTATCACGAGCCAGTAATGCTAATGCTGCTGTTAACCCTCCTCCCGCACTTGCCCCAGCTACACCAATACGTGTATTATCAATACCTAAATCATCAGCATGATCAGCTACCCATTTTAGCGCTGCATAGCAATCCTCAATTGGTGCAGGATAAGGATGCTCTGGCGCGAGTCGATAATCCACTGACACTACTATACAATTTGCTTCATTCACGAAACGTTGACATAGTAAATCATCGCCCTCTGGAGAACCTATTACATATCCCCCTCCATGAATCCATAAAAGCGCTGGGAAAATCCCTGTTTTCCCCTTCTGTTTATAAATTCTTAAACGTAGTGAATCATTATCATCTGGTCCTTGAATCATTTTGTTTTCAACTGAAATATTGTCTGCTATCTGAGCAGGTTGAGCAATAGCAACTAACCCTTCTCTAGTAGCCTCCAAATTGTCTAAATCTAAAGGTGGCATTAGTGATAAAGTCTCTCTTAGTTCTGGATCAATACGGTTTTCCATTCATTTCATCCTTTCATCATTAAAATTTTTTTATGATTTTAAGAAGTTAATCCACCATCAATCGTCACAACTGCGCCATTTACATAAGATGCATCCGTTGAAATTAAGAAACCGATCACATTTGCAATCTCTTCTGGCGATGCGAGTCTTCGCATAGGTCCGTTTTCCTCTGGACTCGACTCTAATCCCTTCGTCATATTCGTTACGACACCACCAGGGCATATAGCATTTACTCTAATTCCACTAGAACCATATTCGACAGCCGCTGTTTTTGTTAATCCAATGACACCATGTTTACTCGCTGCATAACCACCTAAATATGGCTGACCTTGAATACCTGCTGCAGAAGCAGTATTCACAATAACCCCTGATTTTTGCTGTTCCATTTCTTTTAATACATATTTTAAGCCTAGAAAAGCACCTTTAAGATTAACCGCTATAACCTTATCAAACGTCTCTTCTTCTAAATCTCCTAGTAACGATGGAGGACTTAATATACCTGCGTTATTGATAAAAATATCAATCCTCCCAAAGTTCTCTTTTGCTGCTTCTACATACTTCTTGACATCCTGACTTTTGGACACATCTGCAAGTACAAAAATAGCATGTTGATTATGTTCCTTTACAGCTTCTAAAGTTTCCTGTCCATTTTTTTCATCATAATCTACTAAAACAATCGCCATATCTTTTTTCGCTAAAAGCTTAGCAGTCTCTCTTCCTATACCGCTCCCAGCTCCCGTAATAATTGTCACCTGCTGTTTCATCCCTAGTTCTCCCTTCCTCGTACAATAGTTAAGACATTGTTTTTAATTTTAACAGCGTAAAACCTTCATAATTGTTTTGCGCAATCTCATTGCAACGTTTTATATAATTATCAAACCCTCCAAGATAGATTAAAAAGCTTCGAGGCTTACCTGCTATATTAGCGCCAGTATACCAAGAATCGCCCTTTACATATAACGTTCCATTTGCAATTTCACGATTATGCTTACTCCATTCTTCCTCCGCTTGTATACTGGTCTCTATTTCATCAATGTCATGCTCGCGCAAATACTCAATACAATTTGCAATCCATTCTACGTGCTGTTCGATAGCAGTTGGCATATTTACAAGCACCGACGGACTTTCGGGACCTGTAATCATAAACAAGTTTGGGAACCCTGTCGTCGTTAAGCCTAAATACGTTCTAACCGAAGCCCCGTTCTCCCATTTATCTTTTAATGCAACGCTGTCTTTTCCTTGAATATCGATTTTAAATAAAGGACCTGTCATACCATCATAGCCAGTAGCAAAAATAATAATATCTAAATCATATTGATCATTCGTTGTTTTAATGCCCGATTCTGTTATCTCCTCTATTGGTGATTCCTTTACATCAACTAATAAAACATTCTCTCTGTTGTACGTTTCAAAATAATCGGTATCTAGTACTTGTCTTTTCGTGCCATACATATACTTTGGACTTAGCTTCTCCGCTACTTTAGGATCTTTGACAACTTCACGAATTTTCGATCGGATAAACTCTGAAGCCTTTTCATTCGATTGTTCATTTGTTAATAAATCATTATAAGACATTGCAAAAGCAAATCCCCCCTCTGCCCAAGCATCCTCAAACACCTGCTGCCGTTTGCTTTCACTATCCTCCATAACAGATCGATCATTTGGTATGTGAGGTGTACCCGATATAGAATTCCTCATTGCATGCTTTAATGTTTCAAAGTTTTCCTTAGTACTTTGAATAAATTCCTTGTCATAAGTATGGTTTCGTGCAGGAACTGTATATTGTGGTGTACGCTGAAATACTGTTAATTGCTTTGCCTCTTTTGCTATTACTGGAATTGCTTGAATTCCACTTGAACCTGTCCCAATAATCCCTACTCGTTTTCCAGTAAAATCAACTTTTTCATGTGGCCAATGCCCCGTATGATACCACTTACCTTTAAATTGATTTAACCCTTTAATGTTTGGAATATTTGCAGCAGATAAGCAACCTATCCCCGTTATGAAATACTTTGCATAAACTTGACTGCCATCATTTAAATGAATAAGCCACTTACTACGCTCTTCATCAAAATGTGCAGCATTTACACGTGTATTAAATTGAATATCCTTTCGCAATTCAAAACGATCTGCTACATAGTTTAAATAGCTTAATATTTCCTCTTGCTCTGGGAATCTAGATGTCCAATTCCATTCCTCGTACAATTCTTTTGAAAACGTATAATTATAGTAGATGCTTTCAACATCACATCTAGCACCAGGATAACGATTCCAATACCAAACGCCACCTACTCCGTCCCCCGCTTCATAAACAACAGTAGATAACCCCTTACTTCTTAGTTGATATAGCATATAAAGACCCGCAAACCCAGCACCAAGTACAATTGCATCTACCTCTTTGATTGAATGATTTTTCACACACTTTTCCCCCACTTCGTTAATTTGTAAAACAGTCATATAAACTTCCACAATTCTAATAACTGAAGAAAAAAAGAGAATATCTTAGCATTAATATTATAATTTACAGAAAATATTGAAAATTCCTCATTTCAAGCGTATTATATACTTAAAAAAGGGGATACAATATGTCAAATCTTTATACCATTCAAAAACATTTTGACACTATTGATAACTTTTCTAATCATGAAGAGTTGCTGATACACATTTTGCAGGTATATTTGAATTCATTCCCTATTAAAGATTCCTATTTATTGAGATATTCTCCAATAGGATTTGTTGCTGAAGGCATTATTTATTTAAATGAATCTGGAGGAATCCATATCGGAGAAATTAGAGAGGAGATACGTAGTTTTCCAATTATTTATTCTGCCATTGTTGATAAAAAAGCAAAGTTTTGCACAGGAATGGATTATTTAAAAAACATTAGTATTAAATATGCTGTTGCCTCTAAACACAATAAGCTTTTAATCGTCCCTATATATATTGGGCCATATGTTTTCGGTTATATTTGTAGCACTCATTTTGAAGAAGATATAGAAATAAGTGATAAGCTTTTAGATGATTTAACTGGCTTTGGAAATACGGTTGGACATTTATTAATTCAATCCAACGGGAAAAGCAAAGATGTTTCTCTTAGTAAACGAGAGTTAGAGGTTATGATGCAGGTTGCTAACGGAGACAGTACAAAGGAAATTGCAAATATTATGGATTTAAGCGAATTAACGATCAATCAATATGTAAAATCTGCAATTAAAAAGTTAAAGGCTAAAAACCGTTCCCATGCCATTAACCTACTTTATCAGCAAGGTATTATTTTATAATATAAAAGAAGGGGATTTCTCTCATCCCCTTCAGTGTAAAGTTATTAACCTGAATAGAAAGCTTCTTTTAAATCATTCATTTATATAATTAATACTCTGTTACTAGTCCCAATAATTCTTCATTAGATCAGTTGCCCAACGTGGCTGTTTTATTTCACCTTTTGGTAAAAATTCTTTCATTACAGGCTTTATATCAATGATTGGTGTTCCATCAATAGCATCTAAGCCTTTAACGATTAATGTTCTATCCTTTAATTCTAGTAATTCTACAACTGTTACACCTATTTTATTAGGTCTATTTTTACCTCTCTGTGAAAAAATACCGACTTCCGGATAGTCCGTATTATTTCTTGGATGTCTCGCTTCATATTGGATTTTTTCATCTGCAACTTTGTCAAAATAAAAAATTATTTCTAAATGAGAAAAATCATCAATCCCCTTTAAAGATGATTCATGCATATCTTTTGTCAATACAATATTAGAAATGACGCCACCCCAATTGTCGTCTTCAATCATTTCTCGACTATTGCTTACTACAGCTATTGGTTTAATGTTATAAAGCATATCAAGACCTCTTCTCTTCGTTAACTTCTCCATGTATATTTCCGTTTAATTCCAGTATACTTTAGCTACTACCAATGTCAATTTACGGTAATGAACTTACTCATCACCATAACGTGTTTTTGATTCCCATAACGACTGGGCGCATTCTGAGGGCGTCTGATGAGCCAATTTCAAAGGAATTCACCAATTAATAGAGAATCCAATTTAATTGTCTCCATATAGCAAATGTGTCAAAGAATCTTTTAAATGCATGTATTCACTGTTCTTTTTGTTTTATTATTCGTAAAAATAAAATATATGAAAATGCTGAGAGGGTTATGATATGGTATATTATCTACAATGAAATTTTAGAAGGTGGAAAACATGCTAGAAGTAAGTGAAAGTAAGTTAACACAATATATTATACATTTTATTGACGATACACTCGTGTTAGGTGAGGAGTCATTTTCACAGCCAGAGGTCATGCTAGAGGCAGCTTTTACACAGCTAGCGTTTAGCAAAATCGATTTAGAGCAGCAATACGAATTTTTTCATGAAACAGATATTGGATTAAATGAGGTTTACACATATGTGAGGGCAATTTTTGATCAGGAAGATAATTTCCTTGAACAATCAATAAACATCGCTAAACACTTACATAGTGTATCTCAACATCCTAACATTAAAAGTGGCGAATTGTTTATTGGATTATTTGACAATTGTTTTCTATCTACGGAAGTTAAAAAAGCAATCGCCATCGTTAAGATTGATGAAAAGGAAATGTTTTTAGATGTAAAAAACCAACAAAACAAAATGATTGTTAATGGCATTGATGGAATTAATGTTAAGAAAATCAATAACATGGCCATCATCATAGATATGGGGACGGATGAGGCACCTGCTGTCTTTATAAAAACGAAAAGGAAAGAAGATATTGTCTACTGGCAAGAACGATTTTTAAAGATTAAAGCAGCAGATGAACATTATTACAAAACAAATTTAGCGTTAACAGAATGCAAAAAATATATCTTAAAAGAAGAGAGCTTTACGAATACGGAGAAACTGGGGCTTTTAAACAAAACGCTTGATTATTTCAGAAATGAAGATGAGTTTCAAGTAAATAATTATATAGAAACGGTATTTGAAAAAGCAGAGCCAACACAAAAAGATATTATCATAAATTCGGTAAAACCTTATGAAACTGTTATTTCTGAGAGCGCACTTGAAAAGGCTGAAAAAAAATATAAACGTAAAATTAAACTCGATTCCAATATTGAGATTCAGGTGAACGTACAGGATATTGAGCAAGTGGATGAACTAATTGAAGTAGGCTACGATGAATCTACAAATCGAAAATTTTATAAGATTTATTTCCAGGAAGAACTATAAATAAATTAGGCCCTCACGACAGTATTTAACATGATAAAAAAAGGACTTGTTTTTATGATTTATCAACAAGTCCTTTTACTTTTTTAAACTAAAAAAATATCACCTTAAACTCTCCCATATTTTATTGCTCTGGCCCAATCAGATCTATTTTGACCTTCACTTTGTTTAATAACCTCCGTAGTATCATAAGGAATGCTTAACTGCTCAATAATCCATTCACCATTCCTTTTTTCTACAACTGTATAATTCGCAAACGGTGTACCTGATTCAATCTTATAATAGAACGGTTCAACTTCTTCATAAGCAGGCAAACCGACACTGCCTGGATTAATAATGATTTTGTTATTAGGTAAATAAACAATCGTTGGAAAATGGGAGTGACCACAAAATATAATATTTTGTGGGATATCTTTTACTAATTTCATTATTTCCTCTGGTTGTTTTAAAGTAACACCAATTGGCGTAATTTCATTCAACATATAAAGCTCATCATTTTCAGGTGAAGCATGACAAAAGTAAAAATCATCTGTTTGAATTGAAAACGGCAGGTTCATTAACCAGCTTTTATGTTCTTCCGTGAGCATGTCTAATACATATTGAACAGTTGGATTTTCCGATGAAGACTGTATTAATATCCGATCACAATTTCCACTTACACTTTTAATATCTGTACTCTTTATCATTTCATAGGTTTCTAATGGGAATAACGGTCCGTAAAGAGTGTCACCTAAATTATATATCTTATCGATACTTTTATATTTTATATCCTCTAACACTGCTTTTAATGCATCTTTATTTCCATGAATATCTGATATAACTGCTATTTTCACAATATCCTCACCTTAATTAGTTTTACATTTCTGGAGCTTCCATACCGATATTTGCCCATTCCTCTTTAGCTGGACCATAAATGCCTGGAACAGTTAATCCAGCCTGTCGCATAAGAACCGTCATTTGTCCTCGATGATGATTTTGATGTTGAATCAAAAACATTAATAGTGTTCCAATTTGCATTTTTTGACCGAAAAAGTTGATGTACTCGTGAAAGGTTTGATCAGTCCAATTGGTCTTTACAGCTTGCACAAATGCATTATTGACTTGAGAGTAGCTATCTGCAATAAAATGCGCTGAAGTAGGAACAGGATAATCTTTAGTTGGACCTTCAAAAGTTAAATTTGAATTTGAAGTTATGATGCGAATTGCAGTAACAGTATGCCAAGCAATACGTCCTAAAGTCCAATTTTCAGACGTTATTTCCTGATTAAGTGATTCATCAGTTAAAGTATTCAATAACCTCTGTGTACCATCGGCTTCGAACTCCCAAGACTTAAAAAAACCATTTAATGTCTGATACATAATGATTCCCCTCTTTTCTTGCGAAATTTTTAGTAAAGCAACAGAAAAGCGCTCTCATCGTAAAGGAAATGGGCTTCCAGATTAGTAGAGTGTATCAATATATTTATTTAATTCTTTTTGATTAACCTGTCCTTCTATCGAATATTTCAATATACCTTTAGAATCAAATATAAAGGTTGTTGGATACTCCAATATTCCAAATGATTTTTGAAGTTTACCATCTAAATCAAGAAATATAGGGAAATTCAAATTGTATGTTTCTTTAAATTTCATAGCATTTTCACTACTATCTTTAGAAGTTGCATTGATTGCTAACAGCTCAACATTTTCAGATTTATTGTTATAAAAATCCCTTAAATCAGAAGCCTCTTCTTGACAAGGTCCACACCAAGATGCCCAAAAGTTAACGATTAGGACCTTTCCATTGTATTCTTTAAATGTTGTTGATGATTCATCTAATCGTGTTAATTTTGCATCAAAAACGAGCTGTTTTGTTCCATCTTCATTTTCTACTATCGGATTAACTGTTGCTGCATTTATAAATACATTTTTCAAACTAATCCCTACAAGTAATACGACTACCAAAGCTGAGAAATATAAACCTAAACGTTTTTTAAGTTGCATAAACAATCACCTAAATTACCCCTTTTAAAATTACCATTATATATATCAATTATCATTTTAACCAATTTGATAAATTCAGTCTACTCTCTATAAATCGTAGTAGCTTTCCTCTTTTTAATCCAACACAATCTGGCAAGATGACATTTTTCAGCTATAAAAAATCCTTTCTTATAAATCAGTAGTAATTCCCATAATTAGTTTTTCACCTAATCCATACAATTAAAAATATTCAGATTACGGATTGACTCCCAAATTTGTCCAATGTTATATTTACTAATGCAGTAATTTACTAAATTACTAAAATTCAAATTAACGAAGGGGTTGTAATTGATGAAAATACCTACACATTTAAAGCATAAACCTGTTATTGTTGCTGAAAATTATGCCAATATTGATGGGCGTACTGCTTATCATACAGATGCACAGGGGCTTTCACTTGGCTTAGCTCAATGGAATGACAGAGGCAAGGTAGATATTTCCGCTAAGGTGTGGCGTCATACAGGTGGTAAATGGTCACGTCAATCGGAGGAACTACCTCTTCATCGTGTACTTGACCTCGCTATCTTAGTATGTGAGTCTCAGCTTTATTTTAAGGAAGCTTATCAATACGAAAATTTATATGATGAAGAAAACCCTATTATTAAACGTGTTGGTTTACAGGGTGATGCTATGACAGTGGAAGTATGCACAGAAAATGAACAAATTAAAGAGGATATTAAGCTCTTTAATCAAGCATTAAGTGCGGATGGTGAACTAATTGGCGAACGCCTACGCACGCTATCAAATATTTTAAAGGAAATGGGTTATTAAAACCCAAGAGGACATAAAAATGGACCAACAAATTTTACATGATGATAAAAAACTACAAAAAGCTTTTTTTAACTTTTTAATCCCTATTATGCTAGCGAATGTGCTGCAGTCACTAGGGCAAGTCTTTGGAATGTTTATGGTTGGGCGCAATTTAGGTGTTGATTCGCTAGCGGCAATTTCAGCATTCTTTCCATTCTTCTTCTTTTTAATGGCGTTTGCTATTGGGATTGGCTCAGGTAGCTCAATTTTAGTAGGGCAAACGTATGGGGCTGGCAATCATGAGAAGATGAAGGAGGTTGTAGGGGTAACTTTAGCCTTCACAACGATTTTATCGATTGTCGTCGCGATTTTTGGTGGCTTTTTCATTGAGTGGATTTTACGCTTTATGCACACACCTGCAAATATTTTAGATATGAGCATTAGCTATGCTCAAATCCTATTTTTCACACTACCAATCATGTTCTGGTATTTTGTGTACACAACCTTTATGCGTGGTGTAGGTGACTCTAAAACGCCTTTTTTATTTTTAGTCATAAGTGTTATTTTAAATATCGCATTCCTACCACCATTAGTTTTTGGCTGGCTTGGTCTGCCTAAGTTTGGCTTAAACGGCGCTGCATATGCTTCTGTTTTATCGAATCTGGTGACGATGATATTGTTACTTGCTTACTTGCATAAAACAAATCATATTTTGCGCTTAGACAAATCGATTTTACAGCATTTTAAATTAAAGAAGGATATTTTAGCTTCTTTATTAAAGTTAGCCATTCCATCGAGCATTAGTATGGTTGCGATCTCTGTAGCGGAAATTGCTGTAATTGGCTTCGTTAATGTTTACGGCTCCGATGCTACTGCCGCTTACGGTGTTGTCAATCAGGTGGCCAGTTATGCACAAGTGCCAGCGATGAGTATTGCTATTGCGACATCTGTATTTGTTGCGCAGGCTTTAGGGGCTAACTCTACGGATATGATTAAAAAAATTCGTCTATTAGGTGTGCGTATTAACTATATTTTAGGCGGCGCTATTATTTTAATTATGTATTTATTTGCGGAACCTATTTTATCTTTCTTTATTGATAAACATGATACGGTACTTATCGCAAAGGATTATTTATATATCGCATTTTGGAGCTATTTAATTTTTGGTCATACACAAACCGTTTCAGCTACAATGAGAGCTACAGGTGTTGTCTTATGGCCTACTATCTTTCTAGTCATCGCAATTTGGGTAGTCGAGGTACCATTGGCGTTTATTTTATCGCACCACACTAAATTCGAGCTAAATGGCGTTTGGTTAGCTTACCCTATTACCTTCTGTGTGCATTTTGTGTTACAGTACACATACTTCAAGTTAGGCTGGCAAAAACGGACTTTAAAAGCAATGTTAAGCGATTAATCTTTATGATAGAACCTGTAGACAAAGCCGTATGTAACTTTGTCTACAGCAATCTCATAAGTATTTAGGGTAGATAGAACATCCGATAGCTCTGTTTACCTATAGGTTTAAGACACTCATCTTCTTCCCAATTATCATGTTTACAATAAGTATCTAGAATGCTTATTCTTAATTAAGCATATTAATTAACTCCTGAGAAAAATTAATAAATTATTCTTACTTATAAACTAAAACATTAAAAATGGTCTTGTATCTCAGTTCATGAATAATCTTTAATGCTTCAACAGCTCCAACAATGAATTTAGAAAAAAATTATGTTAATAAAATAAGTTTTACATTTGCATAATCCGCTCGCTTACACATTCCATTACTATTTTAACGAACATTACGATATGAAAACAACCAAGCAGAAATAGGTAATAATAATACCACCCAAGAAAATTGAACCACTAGCCCTGACCATTTGTCCAATAAGGTATTTACCGCAGGTATTGAAAAAAGATTCAGTGTAGCAAGAGTAGGTAAAAATTTTGCCAACTGAGAAATTGTAAACAACAATTGGCTAAGTCCCAAAATAAGCGGGAACATGATAGCGGTAGGTGCTATAAGCGATTTTGTCATAATGGATAAGGCAGAGGTAATCCAAGCTAATTGAATCCAACTAAGCATGCCAAGAGAAATACTTCCAAGTAACCGTATCATTAAAGTACCTGTCCATTCCATATCATATTGAATAAAAGGAACAAGTAAACTAAGTCCACTTGAAACTATTCCTGTAAGCACTACAACTATGGTAATATTTACAAATTTAGCGCATAATAATTTTAATCTTGATGGTTGTGTGAGAAGTGTTGTTCTTAGAGCAGAGTTAGAATATTCTTGTCCAAAATAACTTGCACTGGCAAAAATAATTCCTAGTTGACCTAAATAGAGGGCTTGCAAGCAAAGAGAAAGTATCTCCTTCTCTCTCCCTATCTTTGGAGTATCAGATGTTAATAAGAAGAGTAAGGGAACGATAATAGCTCCCATTACACCTACAATACACCAACCAAAAGAAAAAAATTTAGTTTTCTCACTACGCAACGCAGCGTACATCAATATTTCCCTCCTACATCACTACGAATAAAAGCATAATAAGATATGATTAAAGTTAAAATCACCCATATCAACAGTACGATACCACCTTTTAATGGATCATGTTCAAAAGGATCTGTTGGTGTTGCAAAGAGAAGATTACCTGCTGCCACAGGAAGATACTCCCCCCATCCCCACCTTTGCGCTAAATAATTTCCAAGATTATAAACCTGAGGAACTAAAAAAACTAAAGGTACTATAGCATTTCTAAAGAGCACTCCGATCCCAAAAGAAAGTATTGTTAGTAAAATCCAATCCAGCACTGAAAAGCCAATGAACTGCCAAGCTATTGTACTTAAATAAAATGGATGTAAACCTAGTTCCCCCAAACCAAAATGCGTAATAGAAATTGTGGAAAAAATTGTCAAAGATGATATGAATGTACTACATATTAAAAGTGCAAGTACTTTCGCATAGAAAACCTTAATACGACTGCTTTGACATAGTAAAGTTGTACGTAACATATGATGTTTATATTCACTCGCTCCTAAAATTCCTCCAAAAACAACCATCGGTAATAACCCAAAAAGCACTGCATCAAATCCCAAGTAATCCAAAGGAGGCAAGGCTTCCGCTAATTCCGGATGAGTTTCTGGTGTCGCGTCTAAACCCATCTGAGCGAAGCTTTTTGCTGTGATAAGTGCAAGTAATGGTTGAATAACGACAACTAAAGCACAAATTACCCACCACACTCTACTTGAACAAATCTTTATCAGTTCAAATCGTATAGTTCTAGAAAAAGTCTTCATCTTTTGCTTCACCTTCTTCTGTAAGAGAAAAGAACACATCTTCCAATGATTCTAGATTTTTCATAACATCCTGAAGTTCACCAGTTGCAATTATTTTTCCATGATTAATAATAACTACATCGTCTGCCACAGCTTCCACTTCAGAAAGAAGATGTGATGACAACAAAATAGTTTTTCCCATGTCTGATTGCTGACGAATAAATTTTCTAAACCAGCGAATTCCAGTTGGATCAAGTCCATTGGTTGGTTCATCAAGAACAATATATTGAGGGTCTCCCAAAAGAGCTACCGCAAGTCCAAGTCGTTGTCCTTCACCCAATGATAAAGTTCCAAGCCTAGATTTGCTTTTTTCTGATAAACCAACTATTTTCAATACTTCGGACACACGACGGAAAGAAATGTTGTTGCTTTGTGCTATGATTTTGAGATGGGTTTTTACACTTCTAGAAGGAGTACCACCTATACCGTCAAATGCTGCTCCTACCACTTTCAATGGAGTACTAAATGTTACATAGTTACTTCCGCCAAAAGTTGCTGTTCCTGTTGAACGATCAAGTCCTAACAAAATACGAAGTGCCGAGCTTTTTCCTGCACCATTTGGCCCAAGAAAAGCTGTGATTCTCCCTTCTTTCGCTTCAAATGACACATCTTTTAAAATATCTTTTTCTCCATGTCGTTTACATAATTTTGATATAACAATATTTTTTGTAGTATTCGTCAATATAACCTTCTCCTCCGAAATAATATTAGTCTTGATTAACAAAATTTCAGTTTCTAAATTAAACAATGAGGAATTTAATATAGTCAGAAATTTCAGATAACTAAATATATGATTTTTTAATATTTATTAAATCTCTTTGAGTTTACCATCTTTATTTAAATTGCCTTGTCAAGAAATTGTTCTTTAGCTAATTCTCTATATAATGGTACTTTATCAAGTAACTCATTATGATTACCTGAACCAACAATTCTTCCATGTTCAAGAACATAGATTATATCTGAATCAACTATTGTAGAGAGACGGTGTGCTACAACAATGACAGTTTTAGACTCTCTCATCTTGTCAACAGCTTTTTTCATCCCAATTTCATTTAAACTATCTAAATTGGATGTCAATTCATCAAGAAGGACAATCTCTGCCTTTGATAAAAGAGAACGAGCCATAGCTAAACGCTGGCGTTCTCCACCAGATAAAGTAGTACCAGATTCTCCAATTTTCATGTCGAGCTTTTCAGAAGAACGTTCTATCAAATAGCTAAGGTTTACCTCTTTTAAAACATCGTAACATTCTTGATCAGATACATTAGAATTTCCTAAAAGGAGATTATCTCTTAAAGTCCCTGCTATAATAGGGGCATTTTGTTCAACATAAGTGATAAGTTTACGAAGTTCTTCACGTGAATAACTGCGATAATCCTTTCCGTCTACATAAATTTGCCCGCTGATAGGATCATAAAATCTTTCAATTAATTGTAAAACAGTACTTTTCCCTGCACCAGAAGGCCCGACAATAGCTGTGCGTTTCCCATATTCTGCGCTTAAAGTAACTTCTTTAAGTACCATTTCCGCAATCATAGTGGCCCATTTAGAATCACTATTCCATTTACTATCTGTTTTTGCATGATATAGCTTAATGTCTGCATAATATGCTTTTAAAGCATACGCAATTGCGGCTGAATCAACACCTCCAGAAAGGTCAGCAGATAAATTAGCATAGCTGTTAGTAGGATTCCTTAGTAATTCAAAAAACCGCTCTCTTATATTTTGCAGCGTCAATTCTAAATCATTACTTAGTTCTAGCGGCATCCAAATTTTGAATTCATCCAATTGTTTATTTTTCCCATATTTCAAAACACAAAATGGCTGAATTTTATTCACACCTTCCCATAAAGGTATATTTTGAAAAGGATAATATGGTAGACTACTTATCAAATTCAATGCAACGGCTGATTTCGATATATTTAAATCACAATATCGCGCAATATTACTAGCCGAATCACTAATAATTAAAATATCATTTAATATTTTCCATGATAGAGAAACATCAAATAATGCTCCTCCTATAATAACTTCGCACTTGTCAACTAGAACAAAGATTCCTTTAGAAACAATCTTTTGAAAAGTTACTGCTAATTTTGACATTTCAAATTCCTTAATTACCTGTATACGGTCTACAATTTTTGGATATTCGCATGGTATACAATATATCTCTAAGTTGGCTTTAGAATGCTTAACATACTCATGTTGAGAAATAAGCAAAATATTTATCGAAGCCGTTTTTATATGTACTTGAAATGGTACTTTATCAGAACTTAATTTTGTTAACTTTTCTTTTAACTGAATGTAAATAATAGTACCCGCCTTTCGCTGAAGAATCGATTGTTTTAAAGTCTCGTATGTTAAATTTTATTGGAAATTAAGTAGTGGTCACTGGATATCCTAAAATTTTCCAATGACCACTTTTCTCTCTGTAATTAAAATCCAATTTCAATGTGAATAAAAGCTCGACTACCCAAACCATCTATAAATTTACCAAACCAAAGCCCTTTAGTAGACTCTTTAAAACTAGCAACTTTCTCAATTGTTGGTTTAGAGTAAACAACGTTTGTCATTGAATTTCACCCCCTTTAACTATGCAAACACCACAATTTCACATGGCTTTAACATTAGATTAAATAGAAATAAAAATTCTATTTATTTTGATAATAATATATTTTCAAACTATTTTTCTTTTTGTGTAACAAACTGCATATTATATGTAACTAATGACATCATTTCTACGCTAGCCTAATAATCAGATACATAGAACAGGGTCTTTTATGCTAATTATTATAGTTTTTTAAAATGTCTAAAAATCGAATTGTTTACAATTAAACTGGTTAGGGAAGATAGTTGTAGAATGGTAGAAGTGGCTAAGTATTTAAACTTAATTTTTCTTCACACACAAATTATTGTTTATGACATATTCGTGGCTCATTGCTACAATTTACTATTATTAAAGGAGCGAAACAATGGTAATAAAAGTTGCTATTTGTGATGATGTTCCAGTTATTGCAAAAGCTATCGAAGATTTAATGTTAGAATATGACTCCTCATTATTTGAAATTGATATATTCAATAATCCATTTCGTTTAATTGAATTACTTAAAGAAAATACATATGATTTGTTTATTCTAGATATTGAGTTTCCTAATATATCGGGAATAGAGATTGCCGAGACCATTAGAAAAAATAATTATACTTGTCTAATTATCTTTCTTACAAGTTTCAATGAATATATGGAAAAGGTCTTTAAGGTTAACACTTTTGATTACATTTTAAAACCAGTAACAAAAGATAAACTATATCCTGCCTTAAATCGCGCTATTAAGTATTTAGATTTAGATGATTCAAAATTTATGTTTACATTTAACAAAGTTTTTTACAGTCTTTCTTTTAGTGAAATTATTTACTTTGAAAAAAATAAAAGGAAAGTACTCATTCACACTCCAACTGATATATATGAAACGGTTCTTCAAACAAGAGCCCTTTTATCGAAAATTAATGAGAATTTTGTGCAGGTCCACACCTCGTTTATTGTTAATGTTAAATATGTAAAACAAATTAGCAATAATACAATTATTGCTAATTTAAATGATAAGAAAACTGTTGAAATACCAATAAGTCGTACATTTAAGGATAGTGCCAGAAAACAAATTTTGATGCAGTTAAGAGACTTAATATAATGAATGATACTATCGTTGCATTATTCAACTTTGTTGTTAATTTAGTGTTGGTTAATCATTATTCCCTAAATAAATCCATCCATAAACTGTTTTCTAAAGAAAACTTAACTATTACATTCTTGGCTTTTATTCTTACTGCATTTTTACTATTTTCTAATCAACAATCACATATTCTTATTAATACCATCTTCACTTCTTTATTGTTTTTAGTTATTACAATCAGAAATCCGATAGATATTAGAAAAGAGTTCTTTTCATTAATTTACTTACTTTTAATGTTTTTCATTTGTGATTCCTTTTCGTTTTTTATTACGAAAGAAGTATTGCTATCAGAAGGTTATAATTCAAATCTACTCTTTATGGCTGGAGGAGGAGCTATTGCTATAATTTTAAAACTAATGGCTGTAGCTGTTCTTAAAATTATCGTTCTCCAAAAGCGTAAATTAAAGAGACCAATAAATGTTTTTCTCCTAATGACACTAATTTCAATACCAACGATATCAGTTTTTATGTTAAGTACATCTGTAGTATCTGGAATTAAATTTATTAATCATCCTAACTTTATATTGATTGCTACTTGTATTTTTTATATGAATATATGCATACTATATCTTTATATAACCATAGGGAATTTTTTAAAAAAACTTGCAAAAGCTACAACACAAAAAATAGTATTTGAATCAGAATTGAATTTTTTTAAACAACTAAAGCATTCACAATCTAAACTATATTCAATGAAGCATGACTTAAAAAACCAATACGTAGTTCTACTGGGGATGTTAAGTCAGGGAGATACTGCTGGTGCTGAAAAATATCTTCAAAATTCGATACAGAAAATCGAACACAATGATTATTTTTATACAAATAACTATGTGCTAAATTATCTTCTGAATGAAAAAAAATCTATTGCTGAAAGCAATGGAATAACTTTAAGAGTTAAATCTTTCACCTCTGAAAAAGTTAATTTAGATAATGATATTTTTGCAGTTGTGCTAGGAAATTTAATAGATAATTCCATAAACGCAGTCGGGCGTTTGTCTAATTCTAAAGAAAAAGAGATTTCACTTCTTATCAAACAATTTAATAATCACCTACTTATAGAAATTTCAAATGTATTTGATACTGTGGAGCTTAAAACTCGAAAGAATAGACGATTCGAGGGAATAGGAATTAAAAATGTGAAGAGAATTGTAGAAGAGAATAGCGGAATTTATAATCAATGGATTCAAGATAATCAGTATATTGTTAGTATACTTTTACTCAATGTATATGATAGAGAAAATGAAGAATAGAAAAGACTGGTAGGGCCACTCCTTATATATTATTGTCCTTTCTTGCGCTTATGAGTAAGATGTTTGATTCATTATACCGCATGCTTAAAAAAAGTTAGCATACAAAGAGGATTTAAAAAAGTAAATTTACAACAACATTAGCTAACATGCTGCTATTCCCTACTAAAACTGTATTCGTTCAGCTTTATTAACACCAAACTTACATGCGCCAAATAGCGCCCACCTTTCTCAGGAAGGCGCTATTCTTATGTAGATTTTTAGGAACATGACAGTTGTTTGGAATAGCTTCCGACCAAGTCTTGAGCGCACCTAATGCTACATTGTCCTGGACGTCGATTAACGGTATTTGCTCAAACACATGCATTATATAACGAAGTGTATCCAATCCGTTTTTTTACTGTTTCGACGATGTTGTAAATAATCGCACTTGCTTGGGCGCCTTTTGGTGACTTCGTAAATAACCAATTCTTTCGATCAATCACAAATGGTTTGATGGAACGTTCGCCTCGATTATTATCTAACTCCAAACGAACATCTTGTATTTGAGTAGTCGACATGCCATTGGTATTAATTTTATCGAACTACACTACATTCGAGCTAAATGGTGTTTGGTTAGCTTACCCTGCTGCCTTCTGTGTGCATTTTGTATTACAATACGCATACTTCAAGCTAGGCTGGCAAAAACGAACATCAAAAGCAATGCTAAGCGATTAATCATTAAAATTGCTGTAGACAAAGCCACACATACTTTGTCTAAGCAATTTTATAAGTATTTCAAGCTTCCACAGGAGGAATTATTCCCCAAACTAATAAGAGAAAGAGTACTAAACCAATTAAAAAGAATATAACTGACGTAATAAATATCGGACCTAGTTGATAAGTGAACTTTTCCCTTTTCTGAATTATGCCTGTTTGCCCACTAACTTGAGATGTAAATAACCTAGTCATAGCACCACCACTACTCGAAAAGTAAAAACTGCCCCCAGCAAAAGCTATACCAGTGAAAAACATTATCTCGATAAACCTTATGGAGAAAAATGAAGCAATAAAATACGTAATTAAAACTTCTACAATAAATGCCACTATCATAATAATTAAATTTTTACTACGCATACAAACCCCTCCTCTCTACATTTTATGTCCATTACTCTGTATACGATTAAATCTAGATAAAGTTCCAATTTTTACTTTATCAACCATTTTTCTGTTTGATGGTTAAGAGATTCATGTAGCAAGTGTCAAAGAAAATAAATTAATGTTTGGTGATGCTTTTTAATGAATTGAAACACAAGATGTACATTCACAGTTCCAACTAAATAATCCTTTAAGCCACTCAACATTGAAATGAATGCTTTTTTAGTTTATTAAAAGACAAATCTAAAATAATCAAGCGTTGGTACTATATTTTTAGAGTTATACATATTTTCAAGCTCATATTTGGTTACCCATTTAATATCGCTCATTTCATCTTCATGTAATACTGTCTCCGTAATTTCAAAGCTTTGGTCAAAAAGCCATACATCGTAAAAATCATTATACGCATCTCTACGTTCACTCTTTATCATTTTTCCATTAAACTTAAATAAATTAATTCCGATCTCTTCTTTTACTTCTCTTATAGCACCATCAAGACTACTTTCCCCTGCTAAAATAGAGCCACCTGGACATTCCCACAAATTAGGATAAGTCTTATCCTGATGTCTTTTCGCTAAGAGAAATTCACCCTTATTATTCTTTATCCATACATGTACAACTATATGATAATCACCATCGACTAACTTTTCTCCACGCATATGAAGCTTATTTGTTTTATTTCTATTCTTATCGTAAACATCCCAAATTTCCATAACGCCCTCCTACATTCATTTAAAAACCATGAAAAACATACTAACTTGAAATTTATTCAAATAATTGTCTCCTTTATTATTCCAGTTTTCAACTAAAACCACTAATTAAAATTGCAATTGTTATTTTCTTGGAGATGCAGTTCAGTTATGTAAAACAAAATTAGGCTTAGTTTGAAGTTCGCCCATATCAATTATCGCGCCAATACATTTTTTCAAAACAACGCTTCCTTTTTCGCATAAAAAAAAAGGCATCCTAATGAAAGGATGCCTCTTTTATGGTTACATCATTAAAATTAAAGTTTTACGATGTTTGTAGCTTGAGGTCCGCGTTGGCCTTCTTCTACTGAGAATTCAACTTTTTGACCTTCTTCAAGTGTTTTGAAACCGTCACCTTGGATAGCTGAGAAGTGAGCAAATACGTCATTTCCGCCTTCTACTTCGATGAAACCGAAACCTTTTTCTGAGTTAAACCATTTTACTGTACCTTGTGTCATTTGAATGACCTCCATTAATTGTATTAAATAAAATCATATCTAGCCAAAAGAAAAAATTCACATATTACAAAAAGCATCAAACAAAACACGATTACTCTTTGTAATATGTGAATTTATTGTTCCCTTGCAAACGATTTTATTATACTTACTATATTATAAAAAATCATATTTGTCTAGTACAAAAGCTGATTTATTAAATATACATTTCTCACTAACCTAATCCGTCACTAAATTAGGTCAACAAACAAGGTACGATAATCTTTTTAGATCAACGCACTTTGTTAGTAAACTTAATTTTATACAAACATCTATTGTGGTTTCGTCGCCATTAATTTTAGACCAAGACCAATACAACACCTGCTACCTTAATCATCATCGTATTAAACTGTTTGCTGTCCTTTTATGCTTTTTGTTGCTAATGTTGCATCAAAATCAGAAATGGTAATGAACCAAAGCTGTTACTTCTTAATGACCGTTCTTATTTAGTGAATGTGGAGTGATAGGGATGAGCATATGAGAACAATTGAAAAATTTTAATTTCCAGTTATTCTTTTCATTAGATCTTCTGTAGCTCTAATGCCTCCAATACCCAAATTGATTGGTTCTTCCTCTTCAATAGCTAGAATAACAAATTTCCTAAACTCCTCATTTCCTTTCCCTTCAATTTCGACCATTAAATCAGCGAACCTTCTATGAAGCTCTTGTTTTTGTTCATTTGTTAAAGCACCTTTAAAAGTTTTAATTGTAGCAAACGGCATTCTTCGCTTTTTTCATTTGGCACTGTGACTCTACTGTTGTTTTCCGAAGCATTCTGCTCGCTTTCCGCGGGCGAGCGATGCTTCTCCAAACAACGCAATGTATCACACTATTATTTTAGTCACGCTTTCCTTTATAATAAAAAATCATCAACAGTCAAACGATTATTGTGGATGCCACACAATCTAGATTACTCTTCTGATGCGGATGCGCGAAAAGGGCATAAGACGTCGGAATCTTCTTTCTTCTGGTATAAGACCATATCGCGTTGAGTGATGAACGTATTATTACAGCGGCTGTCATTACAACAGGTGAAAAAAGTACACAAGCAGGTATGAAAATTAATACAGTTATTGGAGACGCAGCTTACTCTGAAAAGGCAAATATCGAATATACAAAAAAAGAGAAAATCGCAGAAGGCGCAAAAAGTAAAACATATTCTGTCACAATTAAGTCGGATACACATGCCGAACAAGAGGCATTTCAAAATACGGAAGCATTTAAGAAATTAGCCGCAAATCGCTACAAAGTAGAAGCGAAGAATAGTGAATTTGAAAACGGACACGGGTACGATACAGCATCGACTGCGGGTCTATTTGGCATGAAAATTCAAGGTGCTACAACAAAATTCGCTGTCAATTTGAAACGGATATTAAAGCTACTAAACGAAAATGAATAAGGAATAGAGACAGAGATAAGGCACTTCCTGTTCAAAATTGAACAAGAAGTGCCTTATTTTCATCTTAAAAAGGTTCGCTTTTATGAAAACGTAAGTTTTTCAGTGCCCTCCAAATGGCAAGTATTTTTTTCACTTACAGTTTTAAAGTGTTTCATATATAATTTGCCCCATTTGAGTGACGTCATAATCACCTAGTGCCACTACTTCTGATTGGAAATCTGGTGAATTTAAAATCTCTTTGACCGATTCAACCAGCTGTTGGTTTTCAGGTGTTTTTAATAGGACAATATCATAACGTTCTCTAATAAGTGGAATAAAGTCAACTTCTATCAGTTTTGATATTTTTTCAATGCCTATTCCAATGTCTGCATTCCCATTTGCGACAGCAGAAGCTACATCTATATGGCTCATTTCTTCTTCGTTATATCCTTCAATTGAGGATGGAGATATGTGATGAATGCATAATTGTTCATCTAGGAAAGTACGAGCACCTGAACCTTTTTCACGGTTCATCAATTTTAGTGATTTGGTCTTAAAATCATCAATTGATTGAATATGCAATGGATTTCCTTTTTGAACATAAAAGCCTGCTCGGCGTGAAATCAAATTGAGAAGAATATAAGAGTGACTTACAAAAATCTTTTTCAAATAGGGTGTATTATATTCCCCTGTATCCCCATCGTACAAATGTAAACTAGCAATATCACATTCCCCATTATATAGTGCCATGACACCATTAAAGCTACCTTCATGTGAGCGCAATACTTTATTTGATTGTTTTTTCTCTATATATTTTCCTAATAAGTCTAAGGCTAAATCTTGTCCGCTAATAATAATTTTTTTATTTTTTGTCGAAGGAGTAGTCGAGGCAGTAGATGCAGCAGGAGTTGCTCCTGTCTTGCTTTTTTGTATATATAACTGTAAATCGTTTCTATCCACACGCATTTGTCGACCTACACGAAAAATAGGTAAATCCCCCTTTTTCACTAAATCGTAGATCGTTAATTTTGAAACCTTTAATAATTGAGCCACCTCTTCAATCGTATAGGAATGTTCCTGTGACATGTAAAAAATCTCCCCTTCTGCTTCTATTGATTCTATAGTAACTTAATTATAATATTTTTGGACCATCACCAAAACGTGTGGTTGATTTCCGTTCCGACTGGGCGCTTTTATCGCTGACGCTTCGCTTTCTCGCAGAGCTTCCTGGGGGCGTCCGATGAGACGCTAATCCCCAAAGAGTCGCCCAGCCTCCACTCCAATCAACTTATTTACATAGTATACGTTTTACAAAACTCCTCTACAACTTTTGGTGATGAACCATATTTTTTACATCTTGAGCGTTTCTAGCGATTAAGTATTTCTTTTTTGGACATAACTAATTATAATTAGTTATGTCTTGTTATAACGAGTTATAAAAGGAGTATAATCAAAGTGAAAAAGTATTATAGTTTAATAGCTTCATTGTTACTACTGATCGGCATTTTAGCAGGTTGTGGTAGCCAAGGAAGCAACAACAAAGTAAACGAACCAGTTGAATTAACGATTTCCGCAGCAGCTAGTTTGCAAGATTCATTAGAAGAGCTTCAAAAAGCCTATGAAAATGAACACGATAATATTAAAATCACATTTAACTTTGGTGGCTCTGGTGCTTTACAACAACAAATTTTAGAAGGTGCTCCTGTTGATCTTTTCTTTTCAGCAGCACAAGATAAGTTTGATGAGCTAGTTCAAAAAGATTTAATCGACAAAAAACAAGGAACGGATCTTTTAGCTAACGAATTAGTGTTAGTCGTTCCTAAGAACAATGAAAAACATATTCAATCATTTGAAGACTTAATGAAAGCTGATAAGATTGCCGTTGGTACACCTGAAACGGTTCCTGCTGGCAAGTACGGTATAGAAACATTGAAAAACATGAACCTTTGGGAAAATGTAGAATCAAAAGTAGTGTATACAAAAGACGTACGACAAGTTCTTACTTATACAGAAACTGAAAATGTTGATGCAGGGTTGGTTTATAAAACGGATGCCCTTGTGTCAGAAAAAGTTGATGTCGTTTCTACAGCCAAAGAAGATACTCATACACCTATTATTTATCCTGTTGGTGTGATCAAAGAGAGTAAGCATGCAAAAGAAGCGGAAGATTTTTATCACTATTTACAAAGTGATCAAGCGATGAAAGTATTTAAAAAATATGGCTTTCAAGGAACTCATTAATAGATGAGTACTGATTTCTGGTCACCTCTTAAGCTTTCTATTGAGATAGCACTTGTGTCAGGAATAATTGTGATAGTAGCAGGTATTCTATTTGGTAAATGGATGGCAAAACGTAATTTCAAAGGAAAATTATTTCTAGAAACAGTGTTACTTTTACCATTAGTATTACCCCCTACTGTAATAGGATTTCTTTTAATTATTATTTTTGGCAAAAACAGTGTGCTAGGTAACTTGATTACATGGCTTTTTAACCAACCCGTTATGTTCACATGGTGGGCAGCAGTCATTGCCTCTACCGTTGTTGCATTTCCTTTAATGTATCAATCAGCAAAAACTGGCTTTGAATCTGTTGATAAGGACATTGAGAACGCTGCACGTGTTGATGGTGCTAACGAATGGCAAGTCTTTTTCTTTATTTCTATCCCTCTTGCATTAAAATCAATTGTCTCAGGCGGAATTTTAAGTTTCACACGAGCTTTAGGTGAATTTGGTGCAACCTTAATGTTTGCTGGAAACCTTCCAGGCAAAACGCAAACTACGCCGCTTGCTATTTATATGGCGATTAGTTCGGGTAACATGTCACTCGCTTGGTCATGGGTGATTTGTATGATAGGTATTTCCTTCCTTATGCTTCTGAGCGTTCATCTCTTGAAGGCATAAAGTGGAACTTTAACCAGTAGGGGTTCCTCTTCCCCTACTGACAGGCTTTTTCAGGATAAATATAATAAAAGATGTAGTCGGTTCAAACTAAACTGTACCAACTACATCTTTTCTTTTTACCCTCCACTAATAGGTGGAATAAACGCGATTGTATCACCTTTTTTTACAACCGTTGCATCTGTTGCAAATTCCTCATTTACTGCTGTCATGACATGTTGTAAATTAACTTGTGGATATTGAATTTCCATCCATTCTTTAATTTGCCCAATTGTTCGGTCTGACAGTTCTACATATAATTTTGACTCACCGATGATCTCTTGTAAGTGAGCAAACAATAATATGTTAATCACAAGATTCCTCCTCACTGATTGATGGATTTCCTTTTGGATAAGGGATATTTTCTAATTGATCACCAATCCATTCTGTCCCATCTTCCCAATACTCTTTTTTCCAAATAGGCACAATTTGTTTAATACGGTCAATCGCATATTCATTGGCTTCATAGGCTATTTTACGATGTGGTGATGAAACCGCAATTACTACAGCAATATCCGAAATTTCTAAATGACCAACACGATGTGTAATGGCTACTTTCGCTTCTGACCATCGCTCTTGTATTTCTTTAGATATTTGTTCAAACATTTTTATAGCCATAGTAGGATAGGCTTGATATTCCAAATGTAGTGTTTTCTTGCCTTTCGTCATTTCACGTACTGTTCCGATGAATACAGTGATTGCACCAGCATTTCGATCTGTTACTTTTTCTCTAACCTCTTCAACATCAATTGGTTTATCAATGATTTCAAACAACGATGTAGTCATGATTTATTCCTCATTTCCTGCATTAGAAATTCTATATATTGTGCTTTTTCTTGAATTGAAAAAGTGGGATAATCTAACGGTTTATTTAGTGGATATGTTGGCCAATACAGAACACAGACGATATTGGTTACTTTTTGTAGCAAAGATTGATCTTCCGCCTGTCGCAAAAGAACAACCTTTGGAAAGTCTTCATTTTTATAACCTTCAATGAAAATGATATCCATATTAAATGTTTCATAAATAACTAGTATATCAGCAAGCTGCCAGTTACTTTGGTGAATGCTCATCCGCAAAGTACCTTCTCCCTCAACTGCTGTCACACTTGCGCCAGCTTTCTCATGACGAACACTATCTTTTGAACTTTCTATCATAGGGATACCACCATGTCCATGATGCTTGATTGATCCTACACGAAAACCTTCTGTAGTGGCTTGTGTAATGAGTTGTTCCATTAACGTTGTCTTTCCACTATTTTGATAGCCTACGATTTGTAAGATTTTTCGATGATGCCCCATGGCCACTCACTTCCTTGCAAATCTTCTAACAATAGGACAACTACTTGCATTCCTTTTTCGTATCCACGTGATCCACCTGGTAATACAATAAAAGAATTGGCTTCTGCTAAGGAAGAAACCGCACTAGATTTATCGAACCCAGAAGGAGCTGCAACTAATTGACCGTTCTCGTAAGACACATTCGCACGCACAAAACGGGTAAATGGATTCGGTTTTTTAAAGTCCGCATTTAAAACAGCCTGCTCCCTACGTAAATGCGGCTGCTTATTACCAAAAGCCGTTCGAATAATAGGTCGTGTAAATAGTTCAAAACCAACATAACAAGCTGATGGATTACCTGAAAGTCCAAATAATAATTGACCATTTCTAGCCGCAACAGTTGTTACACTACCTGGTCGCATTGCTACTTTATTAAAAAGTACTTGTGCGTCAATGGCTTCATAAATGGCAGGTAAGTAATCGTAATCACCTACTGATACTCCTCCTGTTGTAATCAAAATGTCTACTTCCTGAAGGGCTTTTTCAACAGCTTGAATACATAAATTTAGATCATCGCTAAACTTACCAAAATATTTGACGGTTGCCCCAGCACGTTCAATTTGAGCCATTATCATATATGCATTACTATTACGAATTTTTCCCGGCTGCAAAGCATCACTTGGTTCTAGTAATTCACTTCCTGTTGCAATAACGCCTACGATTGGTTTTCTGAAAACGGGTACTTGATCATAACCAAAAGTAGCAAGTAATGCGACAACACCCGGATTGATGAATTGTCCTTTTTCAATAAGAATAGCGCCTTTTTGAACGTCCTCTCCCTTATAGGAAATATTTGTTCCTGTTTCAAAAGAGCGTTTAATCGACATATACCGTTGATTGTCTTCTTCAAATGTGTGCGTTAATTCTAGCATAACGACAGCATCACACCCGTTTGGGATAGGAGCTCCTGTCATAATGCGCACCGCTTCTCGATCACCGATTTCTCCCTCAAATACATAGCCCGCGCCAATCTCCCCCACTACTTGAAAGGTCACTGGATTGTCTGAACATGCCTCTTGACTATCGACTGAGCGAATAGCATAACCATCATAAGGCGAACGATTAAAAGCTGGTACATCTTGGTCTGCAGCAACATCTTCTGCTAAAAAACGGCCATGTGCTTGCTGTAATGAAACGACCTCTATTTTTTCTTGGAATGCGAACTCCATAACACGTTGAACAGCTTCTCCAACAGCAATTGGTTTTCTTTTTTCTAACATTTTAGAACACTCCTTTATCCGAATAAACGATAATAAATGGTTTTAGCTTTTTGTATATCTTGTACACCGTGAATGACAACTCGTCCATCTTGGAAAATCACTAGTCGATAATCTTCTGCTTGGCAAGATAATAAATAGGGATTTTGTTGAATATCACCATAGGGACTAAGTTGAACAGCGAGCTGATCAAAATTATAGTGAATCGGTTTTGCTGGACGTATTTGAATAGCATCGCGACCACATAATACATTTAATTTTGTTTGATTTTCATATGATAAATAAGGATAGGTCGGATTTTTACCACAGGATGGGCAATCATGATTACGGATTTTTTCCACGTTTATTTCATAATGTTGATTTTGCCAAACATCAAAAGTTAAATAACTTTTGCGTAATGCTTTTTCATCGCCTACTAAAAACTTTAATACCTCAGCTACTTGATAAGCTGCAACGATTTGAACAGTCGGACTTATAATTCCTACTGTATCGCATGTCATCCCTGTATTAGGCATCGCTGCTAGCAAACAATGTAAACAAGGTGTTTTACCTGGCACAATCGTATAAGTAGCGCCATAACTGCCAACACAAGAACCATAAACCCAAGGAATTTGATATTTTTGTGCAAGATCGTTCATCATAAAGCGAATATCAAAGTTATCCGTTGCATCCACCATAATATCTACATCTGCAAGCAGTGGGATTATTTGCTCTGAACACGCATCAAGAATATATTCCTTAATTTCTACCTCTGAGTTAATGCTTTGTAGTCGTTTTTTTGCAGCGATTACTTTAGGGATTTTTTCTTGCGCATCTTGTTCGGTATATAGTTGTTGTCTTTGTAAATTACTCCACTCTACATAATCACGATCAATAATCGTCAATTTTCCGACGCCTGCCCTTACAAGAGCCTCTGCGCTAGCACTGCCTAAAGCACCAATTCCTATCATCAGGACATGCTTTTGTTTTAGTAATAGCTGCCCGTTTTCTCCGATTGGGCTGAATAATTGTTGTCTAGAATATCTATTATGCATAAACGCTTTTGCCTTTCTTTCTATGAATTTTAGTTTGACCTTTTAATTTATAGCTTTATAATAAAAGCAATGTTTTTCAGCAAAAACAAAAATCAACTCTATAAAAGGAGGTCTTTTCCTTGCATCCTACACATAGTCAACTTCCTATACGAGCTGCCATTTTAACTGTGAGCGACACACGCACGAAGGCGGATGATCGTGGTGGTCAGCGTATTCAAGCATTACTTCAAGAAGCTTCATTTGAATTAGTAGACTACCAAATGTCAAAAGATGAACCGCTTGAAATCTCAAACCACGTACAAAAATGGTGCGATAATCCTGCCATTAATACCATTATCGTAACAGGAGGAACAGGATTTACACCGAGAGACCAAACTTACGACACGATTCTCCCTCTTTTCGAAAAAGAAATGATGGGCTTTGGTGAATTATTTCGAACACTAAGCTATGAAGAAATCGGCCCAAGAGCCATGTTTAGTCGTGCAACAGCGGGTAGTCGCGATAAAACGGCTATCTATGTGCTACCTGGTTCCACTAATGCCGTGACACTCGCCATGACAAAACTGATTCTTCCTACTGTGCAACATTTTGTCGGTGAGTTGAATCGCATATGAAAATGGCTGGTGTTGTCTTAGCTGGTGGTCAATCTTCACGGTATGGTCAGCCGAAAATGTTTGAATTATTTGCTGGTCTGCCTTTATATAAGCACAGTCTCATAGCCTTACAAAAAAATCAACTACAGCCTTTAATTATTGCTACGAATGCTAACTTGCAATCAAAGTTTGTAGAAGAAAATGTCCAATGGATCATTGAAAAACAGCCTCATCAAGGACCTCTGTTTGCCTTGCATAATATAATGACAAATTTCCCGGAAGTAGAGTGGTTTTTCGTAATAGCAAGTGATATGCCTTTTATTAATGCCGAATTTGTCCAAACTATGCTAACATTCATCGATGATCGTTATGATGCGATTGTTCCTAAACAAGCTTCAAGATTACAACCTCTTGCTGCTTTATATCGACGCAGTGCTTTACCAAAAGCACAGCATTTAGTCCAACAAAACAAGCGAAGTATGAAAGTCTTGTTAGAGCAACTTCAAGTATGTTATGTCCCATTCGAAGAAGACAGCTCAACATTTATCAATATCAATTCTCAACAAGATTGGCTACAAACATTTGAAAGGAAGTCTAATAATGAATAATTTTACACACTGGAATGAAGAAGGCCGCCCCAAAATGGTCGACATTTCAGATAAAACAATCACAAACCGTACAGCAATCGCTCGTAGTACAATCACGTTATCCGATGAAGTCTATCAAGCTATCCAACAGGGAGGCATTAAAAAAGGCGACCCTACGCAAGTGGCACAAATTGCTGGGATTATGGGTGCTAAAAAAACTGCTGATATTATTCCAATGTGCCATCCGATTATGTTACAAGGAACCGATCTTCAATTTGAATATACAAAAGCAGAGGTTGGTTACGAACTACACATTCAAGCTACAGTAAAATGTAGTGGTAAAACAGGTGTCGAAATGGAAGCACTAACTGCCGTATCCATTGCTGCACTAACTTTTTATGATATGTGTAAAGCCGTCGACAAATCTATGGTGATTAAAGAAACGTACCTCGTTCAAAAAACGGGTGGAAAAAGTGGCGACTTTGTGCATAAATAAACATCAAATCAATTTCGCCTTGGCGTAATTGCGTCCGGATTTTGAATTGTGCTAGCACAATTCATTCCTTTGAAAATCCGTGACATCCGCCGGAGGCTTTATCTTCATTCAGCAGGTGTCTTTTGTACCGAAAGCGTAGCGACAGGTACAAGTACTTAGACACCCACTGAAAAAGAAATCTCATACGCATCCATATCACCACCTTCTAGGGCAGTAGCTTTCTGCTGAATGAAGATAAATCCGGCATTTTGCCGATTTTTTTCTGTTTATTAACATAAGTCACCAGCACTAACTAATACCACTCTATTTCGTCTACCCACCGATATGTGACATTTCAATTTTTGAGTTTTTCCTTTTTTCCATTGTTTGTTCATTTCGTTCATCGGAATAGCGATCTTTTCTATTTCCCCAAACATTTGAAATGCATTGGGTGATAGTTTCATCATCTTCCCCAGACCTTAATAAATCTCGTAGATTCGTTCCCTCTGTTGCAAATAAACACGTATATAATGTCCCTTCTGCCGAAATACGGGCACGCGAGCAAGTGGAGCAGAAAGAATCTGTTACAGATGATATCACGCCAATTTCGCCCTGAGCATCCTCATATTGATAACGTGTAGCCACTTCCCCTTTATAATTAGGGTCAACAGGATGCACTGGGGAAAATTGATGGACTTGGTCAATGATTTCTTTCTTTGACACAACTTCATCCAACCGCCAACCATTCGAATTACCGACATCCATATATTCAATAAAGCGAAGAATATGCTGTTTCTCTTTAAAATATTCTGCCATCGAAATGATATCTTGCTCATTTTTTCCTTTTTGAACGACCATATTGATCTTCACTTGTAAACCCGCTTCTGCCGCTTTTTCTATACCTTCTAATACCGTTTTCACTTTTCCTCGATGTCCATTCATCTCGAAAAAACGTTCCTCATTTAGAGAATCTAGGCTAACAGCTACTCGTGATAAACCTGCTTTCGCCAATTCATTGGCATATTTTTTTAACAATGTACCATTGGTCGTTAAGGCAATATCCTCTACTCCCACTATGCGATGTATACGTTCAATTAATGTCGACAAATCACGACGTAGTAAAGGCTCACCACCAGTAATACGTACTTTTTTCACACCTAACGAAACGAAAATCTTTACTAATCGTTCGATTTCTTCAAAGCTCAATATTTTATCAGACGGTAAAAAAGCATAATCTGGACCAAATACTTCTGCAGGCATGCAATATTGACAACGAAAATTACAACGGTCTGTCACTGATATCCTTAAATCTCTTAATGGTCTGTGTAGTTGGTCTAGTAGATTAGTAATTTTAATCTCTTCCTTTCATTTTGATCAATTTCTAGGTAAGTGAATACGTTCTTTGTGTGTATAAATATTAAGTGTATTTTGGCGAATAAAACCTACCGTCGTAATACCAAGTTGCTCTGCCAATTGCAATGCCAATTCTGTTGGAGCTGATTTAGACAGAACAATTTCACAGCCAATTTTCGATACTTTAAGTAAAATTTCAGATGAAATCCTTCCGCTAAATACGATAATCTTGTCCTGAATGCTAATTTTGTTTTTTAGGCAATAGCCATAAATTTTATCTAAGGCATTATGGCGCCCAATATCCATTCTACTCAATAAAACACCATTCGCATCACATAGCGCTGCATTATGAACACCACCAGTTTGTTTGAATGTTTCGGCCAAATCTTGCATATCGCGCATTAAACGAAAACAATCATCTGTTGTAATACGCACATGAATGCCTTCCATTTTTTTAGCTACTAATGCATCATTAGCAAAAACAAACCCTTGGCGGCTCATGCCACAACAAGAAGTAATGTAACGTTTATTTTGAATTTGTTGAAAGTAAGGATTCACACGCTTTGTTTTAACGTGCACAAAACCTTCTTTTTCTTGGTGCCAAATGTCTTCAACATCTTCGTAATTGCGAATAATTCGTTCAGAAGCCAAATATCCAATAACCATATCTTCTACATACTCGGGTGTGCAAACCATCGTCACGAATTCTTGCTCATTAATCTTCACTGTGACAGCGTATTCTGTGACAACTGTATCTTCTATTTCTTTGATTTGATTACCTTCAACACGTATTATTTCTCTTGCTACTGCACGTTCCATATGGCATCCCCTTTATTCACTAATATTATCTTCAAAAACAAATACAGAAATAGCAAAATCTTCTTCAATTTTAATATCTGAAAATAAATGGATTAACTTAGTGCCCATCAATTCTTCCATGCCTTCTGGAGGAGATTTAGTATACAAATCTTGAATCATCCTTGTCCGTGCAGCATGAACCATTTTTAACCCTTCAGGTGTACTCGCAATAAATTTTTCTGTCGGTGTGATATTACCATATAAAGTTGACACAGCCATGTTCTCTACAAAAACAGTATGAATACGCTCTGGTCCTTTTCCAAATATATCTTTGCGTAGTTTTCGAATAATGTCGTTGAACTCATGCACTTTTTTTGACATTTTAACGATTCTCCCAACGTAATTAATCTTATTTATCCTATGTTCACAGGGGTCACCCTTATAGTTTGTTAATAATATAGCAACTTAAATAAAAATTAAAGAGAAAATATCCAATGATAATTATTATCAATTATCGATCAATTTCGCCTTGGCGTAATTGCGTCCGGATTTTGAATTGTGCCTGCACAATTCATTCCTTTTAAAATCCGTGACATCCGCCGGAGGCTTTATCTTCATTCAGTAGATGGTGAACACCTATTGAAAAAGAGCTATATCTGAATTCATCTAATCATCTTCTGAGATAGGATTTTCTACTGAATGAAGATAAATTTTTTTATAATTATTGTCCATTTTGACTGAAAAGGCTATAATAATTAGTATTACATATGGAATGAAAGTATTTTGATTCCTATGTCATGGTTTCATACGAATAAGTTTGAACTATAGACATAGTGGTTTTAATATTTAAATTCTATAGTTATATTGAATAAAAAATAAAAGTTGATTGAATTTTTAGCAAGGCCTGTTAAGAATTTTATCCACCATGAATAAATAGCATGTTAACACATGTCTTTTCATGGTGGATTTTTTTATTTTTGAGCAATATCAACATTGACAACTCGTATTAAATGTTTCTACATCTATGTTGGTGTAGAAATTGGACAAATTGGGAAATGGCATTATAACAAGACAATTTTTTAAAAAAACAAGACAAATCAAAATAAAAAACCTCGTAATTCTATTCCCGATTTATTCTAAGTATTAATCGATTGTCAAATTAGTCTCAAAGAGCAAAAGGAGGAAAATACCTTGACTTCAATTAAAATTAATGGCCAACCGTATGATGTAGCAGAGGGAGCTACAATACTTGATACCATTAATCAACATGGCATCGCCCATCCACAAATTTGTCATGTACCATCTGTCGATCCTATCGAAACTTGTGATACATGTATCGTTGAAGTGGATGGACAATTAGTACGCTCTTGTTCTACAAAAGCAGTAAACGGCATGGATATCCAACTTACTTCTGATAAAGCGAAAGCTGCACAAACAGAAGCGATGGATCGACTTCTAGAAAATCATTTGCTGTACTGTACAGTTTGTGATAATAACAACGGAAATTGTACATTACACAACACAGCAGAATTAATGGAAATCGAACATCAAAAATATCCGTATAAACCAAAAGTTGAACCACACGAAGTGGACATGTCGCACCCATTTTACCGATATGATCCAAACCAATGTATCGCATGTGGACAATGTGTAGAGGTCTGTCAAAACTTACAAGTTAATGAAACATTATCTCTTGACTGGGAAGCTGAAAGACCAAAAGTAATTTGGGATGAAGGCGTTGCCATTAACGATTCTTCCTGTGTAGGCTGTGGGCAATGTGTTACTGTTTGTCCATGTAATGCCTTAATGGAAAAATCAATGCTTGGCGAAGCTGGTTTTATGACTGGGCTTAAACAAGATACGTTAGATCCGATGATTAGTTTAATTAAGGAAGTTGAACCTGGATATAGCGGTATCTTTGCTGTTTCCGAAGTCGAAGCTGCTATGCGTAGTAAGCGTACTAAAAAAACAAAAACTGTTTGTACTTTCTGTGGCGTAGGTTGTTCGTTTGAAGTTTGGACAAAAGGTCGCAAAATTTTAAAAGTGCAACCTTCTGACGGTCCTGTAAATGCTATTTCTACTTGTGTAAAAGGAAAATTCGGCTGGGACTTCGTCAACTCTGAAGAACGAATTACAAAACCATTAATTCGTAAAAATGATGCATTTGTTGAATCTTCGTGGGATGAAGCTCTAGACTTAATTGCTACTAAACTAGGTGGCATTCAAAAAGAATACGGCTCTGGTTCTGTCGGCTTTATTTCTTCTTCAAAAATTACAAACGAAGAAAACTACTTAATCCAAAAAATGGCACGTCAATTGTTCGAAACAAACGATGTCGATAACTGCTCACGCTATTGTCAATCGCCAGCTACTGACGGCTTAATACGTACAGTTGGTATGGGTGGAGACGCAGGAACAATTAAAGATATTGCAAAGGCTGGCCTTGTCATTATTGTTGGGGCAAACCCTGCAGAAGGTCATCCGGTTTTAGCAACTCGCGTAAAACGTGCCCATAAATTACACGGTCAAAAATTAATTGTTGCCGATATCCGCAAACATGAAATGGCTGAGCGTTCTGACATCTTCATGCGTCCAAAACAAGGTACAGACCAAGTATGGTTAATGGCCGTTACAAAATACATGATCGATCAAGGCTGGCATGATGAAGCATTTATTAATGAAAACGTGCATTTCTTCAATGATTTTAAAGATGTGCTTGAAAAATACACATTAGAATATGCTGAAGAAAAAACAGGTATTTCCAAAGAAACTTTAATTAATGTTGCTGAAATGATTCGTGATGCAGACGGTACATGTATTCTTTGGGGTATGGGTGTTACACAAAATACAGGTGGCTCTTATACATCTGCTGCTATTTCAAATCTACTTTTAGCGACAGGTAACTATCGTCGTCCAGGTGCAGGTTCCTACCCTCTTCGTGGTCATAATAATGTTCAAGGTGCTTGCGACATGGGTACACTGCCACATCTATTACCAGGTTATCAAAAAGTAGTAGATGATGAGGAACGTGCAAAATTTGAGGAAGCATACGGTGTAAAAATCAAACCACAACCTGGTCGTACTAATATGCAAATGTTAGATGCGGTTATGGAAGGTAAAATGAAAGCTATGTATTTAGTAGGAGAAGATATGGCTCTTGTAGACTGTAATGCAAACCATGTAGATGAAGTTCTTTCACAATTGGATTTCTTTGTTGTACAAGATTGTTTCCTATCACGCACAGCACAGTACGCAGATGTTATTTTACCAGCAGCACCTTCTCTTGAAAAAGAAGGTACGTTTACAAATACAGAACGTCGTGTTCAACGTCTATATCAAGTACTACCAACACTTGGTGAATCAAAAGCAGATTGGGAAATCCTTCAAGCAGTAGCTCGTCGCTTAGGTGCAGATTGGAATTACAGTCACCCTAGTGAAATCTTTGCTGAGATGGCTAGTCTTTCTCCAATCTTCGCTCAAGCTAACTACGATGTATTAGAAGGCTGGGGCAGCTTCTGTTGGGGTAGCCTTGAAGGTAAAGATACACCTTTACTATATGAAGATGGTTTTAACTTCCCAGATAAAAAAGCTCGTTTTGCTTTAAATGATTGGGTCAAACCTGTTGAATATGAGGCACAGTATGACTGTCATATTAATAACGGCCGTATGCTTGAGCACTTCCACGAAGGTAATATGACAAATAAATCAAAAGGTATTCAATCGAAAGTACCTGAAATTTTTGTTGAAGTATCACCAGAACTAGCAAAAGAACGTGGCATTGAAGATGGAGCTCTTCTTCGTTTAGTGTCTCCTCATGGCGCATTAAAGTTAAATGCCCTAGTGACAGATCGCGTACAAGGAAATGAACTTTTCTTACCAATGAACTCTGTTAGCAAGGACTCAGCGATTAATTTCTTAACGGGCCCCGCTGCAGACATCAATACATCGACACCAGCGTACAAACAAACAAAAGTACGTGTAGAAGTATTGAAACAAAAAGGAAAATCGCCACTTCCTAGAACAAACCCGCGTTATAAAAAACGTCATCCACAAAATGGTGTTGAGGTACAACGTAAATGGAATCGTCCTGGTTACGTACACTTAACAACTAACGAAAGGGAGTGATTTCATGGCTGCACCAATTACGACAATTCAAAAAGCGCAAGTAACAGAAGAACAACTAAAGGAAGAAAAGTTAGAGAATTTAAAGCAACTTCTTTCTGAGAATGAAGAAATGGTTAATCAGGTCTTTACGATCATGGCAGAATTAAATGATATTGGAGCACTAGAAGCAGCTACGAAACTACTTGAAGCTAAAGAGGATGTAGCACATATTGCTCTAGGTCAATTAACTCGTAAGCCTGTTACGAATATCATCAACAACTTAATGGGTGTTGCTGGAGCATTAACCGAACTGAATCCTGAAACAACAACTAAGCTTATAGAAGGCTTAAATACCGGCTTAGATGAAGCGAACAAAGCTGTTGAATCGGACGAAAAAGTTAGTGCCTTTAAGTTGTTCAAAATGTTAAACGATCCTGATGTTAATCGTGCTGTAAATTTTGGCGTTCACTTCTTAAAAGGACTTGGCAAAGGCCTAAAATAGGAAGGTGGATTCTGATATGCTAACGAACGAACACATTTTAAAAACTTTGCAGAAAATCGATGACCCAGAACTTCATAAAAGCATCGTTGACTTGAATATGGTACGCAATATTCAAGTCAACGGTACGGATATCTCACTTGATATTATTTTGACTATTCAAGGATGTCCTTTGAAAGCCAAAATCCAACAAGATATTGAAGAAGCGTTGAAAGCGATCGGTGCATCAAAAGTCTCCATTAAATTTGGTTCTATGACCGATGAAGAACGTCGTCGTTTAACAGCTTCTTTAAAATCAGAAAAAGTAACGGATAAAGGTATGCCTAAAATGCTTCTACCCGATTCTGGTGTCAAATTTATAGCAGTTACTAGTGGTAAAGGTGGAGTCGGTAAATCTACCGTGACAATTAACTTAGCAGTAGCTCTTGCCCGTCTTGGTAAACGTGTAGGTATTTTAGACGCAGACATATACGGATTCAGTATTCCTGCCATGATGAAGATTCATCAAAAGCCAACAATGCTTGACCAAACAGCTATTCCAGTCATAAGCCATGGTGTAAAAATCATGTCGATGGGCTTTTTCACAAACGACAACCAACCTGTCATGTGGCGTGGCCCAATGCTCAACAAATGGATTCGTAATTTCCTTGTTAATACACATTGGAATGGATTAGATTATCTCCTTATAGATTTACCACCTGGTACAGGAGATGTAGCCATTGATATGGCAGCAATGATTCCACAAGCGCAGGAAATTATTGTAACAACACCACACCTTGCAGCTTCTCATGTTGCTTCTCGTGCAGGTCTGATGGCTCAACATACGAAACACACGATTCTCGGTGTTGTTGAAAACATGGCTTACTTTGAAAACTCAAATGGCGAAAAGAACTATTTATTCGGTCAGGGTGGCGCAGAAAAATTAGCAGATGAGCTTCAGTCAAGTATCATCGCTCAAATTCCATTTGCACAACCTGAGGAAAATACAGGTTCTTCCGTTTATGACGAAGACTCCATTATCGGTGAAGTATTTACGCACCTTGCAGAAGATATTATATATCAATAAAATGTACCTTTCGTCAGTAGACGGTTTTCTTCATCCCCTACTGATGATCAGTCTTCGCCAATCAGGCTTTTACAGGCAGTTAATCTCCCTAAGAGCATGATAAAACACAAAATCCTTGTCTCACTTTTACACGAGACAAGGATTTTTTAATGGAGCAATGTTCAAATTTATATTTAATTCAATAGCCAGCCTTTTTCAAAACCTGCATAAAATAAAAGCGATATGTATTTTTAACAAAAGAATCTAAAGGCAGTCCAACATTCAATTGATACTTTGTAAAAATAAAATAAAAACGCTTATCCCATTTTAACCGCAATAATTCCCCAGCATCTTCACCGTATTTCTCCGTAAATTCCTCAATTAAAGGTTCGATCATATAGTAGCAATAATTTTTTAAGTTTGCGAGAGCCTCTATATCTTTCTCCTTTTGAAAACGTGTAATCCAATCTACTAATTGTTCATTCATTTTAAAATCCATCTCTCTTTATTGAGTTTCTTCCTATTATATTATAACTCTTTTTATAAGTTTTCGCTTCTCTCGTTTCTGAGACATTTGGATTGGTACGTATTTAGATGTGAAATAGTTTTAAATTCAACTGGTATCATTGACTCGACTAATTTACGAGCCCTTTATTATATTCAATCCACTTTTCCATTTCTCTCTCTACAGCTCGATTTTGCCATTCAAACCAAATACCTGAGCATTCACTACAGTGACTATCTACCCCACTTTTATTATGCATATCTTTACGTGTAAATACAGTTTTTTTACGACAGCTGTAGCAGTAAATTTCTAACTCTTTATCAAATTCCATAACGATCAACTCCAACATTTTTACACCTATTTATTTCCGTTTTTTATATAAATTATTCTAATTTGCAAAAAAATCTTTACGGAAGGTAGTGAGAACTTCAAAATTTATATTTAACCCAATAGAGGTTAAGTGCTACAAAATACATTTTTTAAGAAGTTGATCTAATCATATTAAGAATGAACAACATAAAAAAAAACAAAAGTGCCTTAAACCCTTGATAACACAGGATTTAGAACACTTTTCAGCTGGTTCAAACTTACTTCTTTTTGATCCTCACGAAATGGTCTTTTTATGGATTATTACAGCTAATCATAACTTAATCCTGCTTACAGTAATCAGTCGCGACCTGCCTCGTAAAACTTCTGTGCCACCATAGCTGGTCTTGTACGCGTGTCCGTAAAGTGGTCACCGTCGCCTACAATCAGGCGGAACTGCCCAAGCCGACTGGACATATTCGGATGCCAGCCGTAATTCTCTCCTCGTGGCAATGCGTTGTCTTGGTAGAAATAGACATAGCTTTTGGGCGTAGGTAGCGAGTAGAACGTTTTAAGATCTAGTTTCTCGAAAAGCGGCTTAGCCGGCTCCGGAGTAACGCTTTCATACATCCGTTTAGCGTCCTCCAAAGTGGCCGTATTAACGAATGAATCTCGAAACAGGGAAAACGGCATAAAAATCGTATCGTCGTTCGAGCTGGCTCTGAGCTCTTCAAAACTTTGTATCATTTGGGGCGAGAATTCGTCAGCAACTGATTCTCCGTCTTTCAGTACGAACGCGTCCCAGAAGACAAGTCGCTTTATGCGATCCGGAACCTGTTCTGCAACCTTTTGAATGACTGATCCTCCGAAACTGTGCCCGACGAGAACAAAGTTACGTAGATTCCATTTTATAATAAAATCAACGACGGACTTCGTGATCATCTCATGCGTGACATTTTTATTCGGATCTTCACCGTGACCTGCGTATTCAGGTGTATAGACGTCATGCCCTCGACTGCGCAATTCTGCCGCTACTCCATCCCAGAAATGAGCATCAGCCCAAGCACCATGCACAAGCACGAAAGTAAGCCGTTGCTGTGAGGGTAAACGGTGTCTTTCATCTAATTCAAGAGCACCATTGCTCCAGGGCGACCAATAAGGGGCGTAATAAAAACTGTTAGACATAGACCTATAATCGCGATAGGGAAATTGAGGATAAGGAAACATGAAGAAGACACCCTTTCAATTCGACATATATCAGCATATGCCCAGTATATTTGAGAGGTTCCCTTACTTAATTAATCTTCTTCCAATATGATTTTGATGAAAGAATAGGCTTTTAAAGGTTTTTAGTCCCCCCACACATCTATCACATTTCCTTCTATTATAATCTTCTCCAGTATTATTGAAGAGTACATTTGTGTACGATTTTCTCCATAATAAAAAAAATCCATAGTATAGCTCCTTTTATTTATTTCTCCGTAATACTATTCTATCCTTCTCTAACGTCTTCTCAAAAAAGGAAAGCGCTGCAAATCCTTAATGTTAAAGGATTTGCAGCGCTTTTTTGTGGCAGATCGACTTTTTTAGTATGGTTTGAAGATATTTATAATATCTTTGAATTTTAGATAATTTTCTGACTCTTATCAATTTTCGTTCAATTACCAACAAAAATTGATTTTGAAATTATTATGTCTAATGATAAGTCATTAATATACCCGGGAAAAAGTAAAAAAGGAGGTATTTAAAATTGAATAAGAAAATGTATTTTTTTTCTTTAAGTTTTATTTTAATATTTTCATTTGTTTTTCCAAGTATTAATATAAATGCAAGTTCTAATAATGCTGAGGATGTATTACCAAGTTTAGAAGAGTCTTTAGAAGTATTGACGTTAGAAGACGAAACGTTATATGAATCTATGACTGATGAAGAAAAAGATGAAATACTACAAAGTACTCAATTTAACTCGGGACAAGGAACACTGCCCTCTGGAATTGAATTTACTTTCGGGGTCCCTCTATATACTAATGAATTTAGTGAGGACGATACTTTTGAATGGGTCATAATTGATTCCGAACTACAAATAAAAGAAAATATAATATTAGACTCAATATCTGCAGCGACACCTAGAATTGACCCAGGTGGGGCTACATATATTACTAGAGCATATTGGATAAATAGAGATGGCTTAAAATCAATCTCTATTTATCCAAATAAATCTGCCAAGGGTTGGACAAAAGAAAAAGCATTCGCAGAATTAAAGAAAAACTTTTCTCACTATTACGACTGGAAAAATGAAGCATCCCTAAAAAAGCAATTTAATTGTCACGCTAGACCTATTCCGCCATATACAGGTAAACTCCCTTGGAATATAGAACCCAGCAAAAAAATCTACTAATGTTATCTCATGTAATTAAACAACAAAAAAGAGTCCCCATTCGCATGAATTGGGGATCCTTTTTTAACCACGACAATGCCAAGAGGGTTTGGGTGTAGCAAAATTGCCAACTCCTTAAATTCGCCCTTACAAGTTTATTTACAACAATTATGAACAAATGTTAAGTAGGTAACTTATTTAACTATTTTTCGTTTGAAGATATGAGGAGGGAGTATTTTTATGATTCATTTATTTAGCATAATACTTGGATTAGTAGCTTTGATTGCCCCATTTTTTAATCTTTTAGGATATAAAAAACACAAGAGCAAGAAATGGTTTGCATTTTCTATTATTAGTTTTAGTGCGTGCGCAATCGCAATTTGTTTACAAATTTTTTATAGCTATATATTGGTAGAAAATGGAGAATTAGCTTCTCTGATGGATACAATGGGTACTATAGCTTATGTTTCAGCAATACTTGTCAGCGTTACTATATTATTAAACGTAGTTACATTTGTTTTGTACCGTGACAAAATTGCAAAGTAATGCAATTGGGTAGATTTATTTAATAACGAAGATCGCCAATTTGACGATCTTTTTTTCATTTAAAAGCTGATTAACTGCAGAAGAAAAAACGTGGTGTGCTTTTCGTTAATTAACCTCCAATAAAGCACATTTATCTCACTAGGGCTTATCCTAATATATAAAACTGGATCTAAGTCAAGATTCCGGACACACAAAAGTTAAGTTTTTGTTTTGTGGCAACCTCCATTTATGGAGTGTTCCACATCCCGTATAGCCAGTCAAAGTGAAAAGAACCTTTGACAGACTTCACGGGAAGTGGGGCGAGAAACTCATAGAGGTTGCGCCCCAAATAAGGGAAAGGTTATTATAGAACAAAAAAATCCTCCATTCAAAATTTTGATTGGAAGATGATTTCGGAATCCCATAAATATTTGAGGAACGAAAAAAGGGATTCAATGCCCCGGACCGAAGCCCTGACTGAATCCCTAATTTCTCTCAAACCCTTATACCCTGTTTTTAGACGTCCCAGGAGGACATACTACAATGCTGATATATCAATGGTTAACGTATAGAATGTTTACCTTTTGTTTACCTTACTTTTTTTAGACCACCCATCATGGAGTGGTCTTTAAGTAATTAATCTATTATTTGGAGAAATGATTATTTAAGAAATCATGATATCTTATTAAAAAAGTTTTGAGTTTATCTGTTGTTTCCTTACGTTCAAATAATTTCCGGTCTTCAAATTCTAGTCCTTCTTCTTCTATCATCATATTTATAGAATCTATAGCATTTATGATTAAAATATTTGTAGAATCCTCATTCTTAATTGTTTTTAAAATATTATTAGATAATTTTTGTATTTCAGCTGAATTTAAGCTCGGTGAAAACCTTCCTGTAGTCACTAATAAATATTTAATAGTCATTAAAATATGCCATTTCATTCTAGTAAATTCTCTGTACTCTTTATTCTTCCTAAAAAAGGCTTCTAATCTATAAAATAGTATAGAACTCACAAAATATGGTTCCGACTTATCATCTTCTTGGAAAATTTCATCTTTTACTTTTCTGGCTACTGTTCCATAATGTCCTGAAACTCCATGAGGATTATCCAAAAACATTGAAGTCACTGTTTTAATTTGCTTAGGAATATTAATTATTTTAGTTTGTGTTATATCACTCGTTCTATATTGATTGGAACGCCTTTCATAATATAACTGTAAATCCTTAAAAGTAGTATGTTGAGACTTATAGAATTCTTCCAGCATTTTATGAAAATTATTAAGGGCGTCTAACTGTTCTGGTTTTAATCCCGTTTGACTATTAGTAGATTTAACTATCTCATTTTTAGTATTTTCATCAGTCGTAGCTATTATTTTTAATGGTATAGAAGTATTTTTTTGAGTCAAAGAGTCATATGTTTCAAAAATAACATTACTAGTCTGACAACCATTTACTATTTGATAATTATGAAGTGTAAACTTTTCTCCAACAGGTTTAATTTCATCAGTAACTATTGTAATACCGTTATTTAAAATACCAAATAATTGTGAAGATGAACTTTTAAGTCGGTCATGCATATTCTTATTAACTTCATTATTATCTATACCTAAATAGTCTCTTATGTTATCATCAAAAACATTTTTTACTCCCATTGTTTCATTATCTAATAGTAAATTCATATACTCTTGAATTTCTACCAAACCGAAATAAGCAGATTTTATTTCATCTCCTTCATATGGAAATGTTACATTTTTAGGAAATTTAAATGTTGCTTCTAAATCTGAATCAATTTTACGATATAGCTTTTGAATTTCTTTAACACCTAATGGTAGAAACTTAACTTCATCTGATAGATATCCACTATCTAATAATGCAGTTTTACCATTGTTAATAGTTTGAATTATATCCTCACTTATTTGAGATGTTGGCGAAGTTGTTGCATAATACATTGTACATTTTGGATTTTCTTTTCTAAAAAGATGAGAGTTTTCATAAATTATATTTCTTAATTCCCAAAATTTAGTAATTTCCGGGATTGTACATGTCTCATTGCAAATAAACTGGTTTACATGTGCTAAAAAATATGTAATATTTGTATCGTTAAATTTCTCAGCGGCTTTAGATTGAACGAAAATAAACTCAACAGATAATACTTGTTTCTGCTCAACAAGTACATTTATATCTTCCTCATTCAAAACTAACTTGTTATTCACCATTATCGCAATACCATCAAATGCCTTAGCAGTTCCAGTATCAAGTTCTTGAAAGTTTTTTTCTGAGTCTATTACATGATTGTTTAAAACACAGTAATTAATAAAATCTTCAAATAACAAATCTTCTTCTTTGTCTTCTATTTCATATTTTGCTTTAAAATCTTTCAAGAAACCTTTAATTATCGGGTTTTTCATAATTAACTCCTTTTAAAGAATAATAATCCAATATTACCATAAATTCAAACAATGCAGTAGTTGAATTTGTATATTATTAACCAATTTAAATATTACCATTTTCCTTCTTCTACAATTCCAACCAATTATCCAATGTACGTCTATTAATAGATTGTGTACGATCATCGCGCTCATTCAGCCAGTTATATAATGGTACTGGACGCTCTCTATCGGTCGTTTCTTCTATAGAGGATGATTTACTAAGCTTCATACTTGAACGCTCCACAGCTTTTTTATATGCTCCTGTGAATACAGCTCTTAATGTACTAGCAATTGTTAATGTACCGTTCGCAATGTCACGGATAATGTTAGCTAAAACGTCTTTAGCGTTCACAAAATCACGTATATCATTCATTATTGTAGCCAGTATGCATTTATGCAGTTGGTCTTTTAAATCGTCATGTAAAGGCAGTGAGTGCATGAAATCGTACAACATCACTTTTTGAATAAGAGATCATAACGAAGGGTGGTTTATTATGCGGATAAAACTAAAAGAAGTAATGGAAGAACGAGGACTTACACAATCAAAATTGGCTGAAATGACAGGAATTCGCCAAGCAGCTATCAGTGAAATTGTAAACAATCGCAGAGACACAATTAACAAAGCGCATCTAGAAACCATTTGCAATACATTAGAAATTAAAAGCTTTGACGATATTTTGGAATGGGATTAACAGATAACTAATCACAGTTGTCTGTTTTTTTCTTCAAATTCTACTGACACATTATAGGAAATTTGATATAGTTTAATACGAACAAAATATTACATATCAGGGGAGAGTTACTACAATGAAGAAATTTTTCAAATTTGGATGTGGAGGATTAATACTATTAGTCGTATTAATTATTGCATTAGCTATGTGTAGTACTGACGATGATAAACCATCTACTGGATCATCTGGAGAGAAAGTGGAAACATCGTCTTCAAAAAATGATGGATCTAAGAAAGTTGATGCAAGCGCACAAAATGTTGATGCTTCAGGTCTAAAAGTTGGACTTGGAGAAATTAAAATTACCAAAAGTAAGATACAAGTTGGAGTTAATGTTCATAATACTAAGGATAGTAAAGTATCTTTTTATCCAGACCAAGGTTCAGCGGTTATTGGTGACATGCAATTAGATGCCAATATGTTCTTAACTGATGGTAAGGTTTCAGGTGAAATTCAAGGAGGAGTTAAAAAAGAAGCTGTATTAGAATTTTTAGCACCAGATGGGAAAGATATTGATGTAGAAAATGTCAAAGAAATTAAATTAATGTTTGGCGATGTCTACGATGAGAAAACTGGAACGCAAGATGTAACATTCACAGTTCCAGTTAAATAATACTTTAAGCCGCTCAAATGAGTGGCTTTTTTCATTGCATAAAAAATAGGTACCTAATCAGTGCCTTCATTTATATGACTTAAAAGTAATTCTTCCACCTGTGTTTTAAGTGCTTGATTGGCATATCGTAATACTTGGTCCTCTCCAGGTGTAGTAACGGTTAATTCGCTGAAATATTGGTCAATCTTTTCCCACTTAACAATTTTTATTTTATCTTTCGCTAAATCTCTTTTAATGTTGTAATGCTCGCTAGTTATAGCCTTCAATAACTTTTCAATCATTGTCATATATACATTACACATCTTTAGATTTTCGATAACGGAGAAATCACGTTGTAAAGATTGGATTGCTAAATCTAAAATAACAAATTTGTGTAAAAGCCTTTGTTGTTCAAATTTAATCATACGACTTCACGCTCTCTTTGAGTGATTGGAACAACCGCCAATACACTATCAATCATAAATGTACGCTTTGCCTGTTTATTGAAACAATAAGCTTGAAACGAATCACCGACAATTTTAATGATTTTAATTCGTCTTTTTGATACTTCACCAGACTTAGCCATGTACATCATATTTAAAAATTGGTTACGTTGCATTGCTTTAATCAGTTGCTCTTTCATCATTCCACACTCCTTACAATAAGAACATTTGTTTGTTTTATTTTAGAACAGACGTTTGTATTTTGGCAAGAAAAAATTTTGGAAATAAAAAAGCTCAGGCTCAAAGTTAATTTGAGTACCTGGGCTTTGTTGTAATTTATGTATACAAACAATAATAAATCTCTTAAAATGGAAATGATTGAAAATAATTAATAGGAGAAAGATTGAGATGAAAAAATTCTTAGCAATTATCGTAACTGCATTAGTAGCAATTTTAGGAATATCTTTTTTACTTCTTAATTTAAGATACGAAAAAGAAGAGATTTTACATGATTTCCCTGTACCAAGAGGTGCAATAATAACAGAAAAAAGGGAAGATAAGTTCGATAATTCTGTTTCAGCCGAATGGACAAAAGCTTCTAGTAAAGGACTTCCTTTAGACTATGAACTTTTTCTAAAGATTAATGGATGGGAAAAATCAATAGAAGATGCATTTAATGAAGATAGTAAAGCTTGGTATTGTTCATACAAAAAAGATAATGAGTTAGTTGGAGTATATCTTTCTGAATCATCTAGTTCTTTAATTATTACCAGTAGTTCAAGATAAAGGAAAATCTCAATAGTTGTTGATAATAAAACCAGCTCAGCTAAAATAGCTTTGCTGGTCCTCATTGCTTATTTACTACGTCTTTGTTGAATAGTAATATACAACCCAATCAAACGATCAGTTGTCATTGCTCCACTTTGTAAATCTTTCAAGTGTGAAGCTTGAATAATACCATCCTTTACTGCCTGTGCTAGATAGTTTTCAGTTTCTGTTTTCATAGTTGGTGAACCTGGATTCCAATTTGTATTTGACACTTTAATTTCCTCCTTTTTGTCTTCCACAATTAATTGAACTTGCAATTTGCTATTACTCGGAACTATTACTTGTCCTTCAAGCTTATAGCCATTCGGCATTTTCCAATTTGATTTAACTTCGAAATGAGGTCGGTCAATACTACCTACCCAATCACCGCCCCATGTGATGCCTAGCTTGCGAGCGATAACACCAATTCGATTGAGCGTTGTCACTTCATACAATGATTGTGGAGGGCCAACAGCAATATCCCATGCTAAACGTGATTTATGGTTACTATTCAGTGTCCAGGTAACAATTTGCCCTAGTCGTGTTCTCCCTTGTGCAGATAGGTAATTTTGGCGTTCCAGAGAGCGGTATGTTTCTGTGATGAATATGTTTTTAATGCCTGCCTTAAAGCACTCTTGGAACAATAATCGGCATGCGGTTTGTGCTTCTGGTAATAGTTCAGCTAAATTTCGACATGTAGTATTTACGCTTGCACTCATTTAGCATCATCCTTTGGTTTGTTATAATCCATTGCTTGTTGGCTATCTGAAACACCGTTTGTTGTTGGGTCGATAATAATACCTAATAAAGCTAAAATACTTAAAACAGTTTCTGAAATAGCTGTTACTTGATTGTTGTAAATCGTAATATCGACATAAAAAAAATACCCGCTATTTGATTAGCGAGTACAATAAGTAATGCAATTAATGACACCCAAAATTGTTTATGCTGCAAACGTACTTTCCAGTTAATTTTCATGTGTAATTCCCTCCAATTTATCAATTCGTTTGTGAGCTTGTTTCGCTGATTCTTCGTTACGAATTGATTTTTCGTTTAATGCTTCAATTTTATGACCTTGATCTTTTAAATCTAATCGGATATCATCCACACCACGTGCTATATAATCGACCTTAGAAGTGATATTCGCTTCCGTTGCTCCTTGATTTCTACTATCTTTTTTCATTGTTACAATTACACCAATAACGCCTAACAAAGCTCCGATGGCTCCGAAAAGCAATGACATTTCAATATTCATATAACACCTACTTTCGCTAATATAAAAGCCCTCCACAGATGATTGTGGAAGGCTAAAAAGTATATTCTATTTTCAAATTTGTGATTCAAATTATTTTTCTAAAGCAGAAGCTATTCTTTTTAAATAAACTATTATTTCATCAAGTTTTTCCTCAATACTACTAGTTGTTGCTGATTCATTTTCCGATGAACTTTGATTTACAGATACCCCGAACACTTCAATAAGACCATGTTTCATTGCATTTTCCCACTTTACGCTTTTTTCATAATGTAATTTTTGAGCGATGTCCCATGCTGGTAAAAAGGCCTCAGTCAATAACTCATGGTTTTGAATTAAATTAAATTCCCTAGCAAATAATCGGAATGTGCGAATATTGGCTACTTTTTCACCCACTTGATCAGCAAATTCCTCAGCAGAGTATGTCTTTTGAATTTTCATTACATCAACCCCTATAATTGTATTTTAACTACACTTTAATTGTACTTTAAATGGAGTTTAATTGCAATAAAAAATTCAATTGAAGTAATTCTGCCAAAATTCTATCAAAAGGTAATTGTTTACTTCAAAATAATAGACGATAAATTTAATATGCGTATGATTGTGTTCATCTCCTAACTTCACCACTAATCTGACTCAATTCTTGCTTAATCTTTTGAATCAACGTAGGACGATTATTACCGAATGTAGCTTCAATACTAAACCCTGATGTTTCATAAATTTCTTTAATATCAGTAATACGAGCATCCATAGTTATTCCCCAACTGTTATTTTGAATAGTGGTAACATCACCTAAATCATAATCCTTTTGATACTTAAATGGACTATTGGTTAATATCTGTCCTTCTAAGTATTATTCTTGCATAAGCTCACCTAGCTTTTGTTGCCCACGATCAGTTAAAGCTTGAATGACTTTTTGTTCTGGTAATGGATTATCATCTTCATCCGTTTCAGCTATATCTCGAGCGTCGATAAATTCTTCGTGGCGATTGATACCAGTTCCAATTCCAACGCCAGCAACTTCAATTACTCGTCTTTCTACACCTTCACCTTGTCCGGCAACTATTGCTACATTTTTGAATTATATAAATCCAATAAACACATTAATACCTATAACCGTTATTCTAATTCTTCTGAACGTGTTAAAGAATATTTCAAAGATAAACCTATTCAAAAAATAACTCGAGCAGATTATCAATTGTTTTTAAATGATTATGGTAAAGGTAAATCAAAGGAGACTGTTAGGAAGCTTAATACACACATAAGAGCTTGTGTAAGAGATGCAATTGATGAAGGATATATAATGATAGACTTCACTCGCAAAGTGGAATTAAACGCTACCCAAAATGCTAAGAAGAGTGAAGATAAGCACTTGAATTATAATGAAAGTGTTAAATTATATAATGAATTATTTAAACGGTTGTCACCTTCTACAAGTACCTATCATTTAATTTTATTAGGACTAGTATCAGGTCTTCGGTTTGGTGAATTAACTGGACTAACTATAGATTGCTTCGATTTTAAAAAGAACCAAATTAAAGTTTATAGAGCATGGGACTACAAAAGAGGAACTGGATTCGGGCCATTAAAGAATGAACAATCAGAAAGAAAAATTTCTATAGATAAGAAAGTTATGAATGAATTTAAAAAATTAATATTAGCTGTACCTGAAAATGAAAATAACTTAGTTTTCTACAGACAATCAGTCATTAAAACAGTAACAAATGAAGGTGCTAATAAATTATTACGAAAAACATTAGATGCGTTGGAAATTGAACATATTTCAATTCATGGCTTACGGCATACTCATGCTAATGTTTTGATATATAAAGGCGCTAATATTCATTCTGTTTCAAAACGCTTAGGCCATTCTGATATTCAAACAACACTAGATCATTATTCGCATGTATTAAAAGAGATGGAAGAACGAGATGAAGAAATAGCTATCAACGTTTATTCATCTTAATTATTTTGTTTACCGTGTTTACATTTTGTTTACCTCAAATATATTTTATATGTTATTCAATGCGATTTTCAATATTTATCAAATAATAAAAAAACGCTCAAAACCCCGTATTCATAAGGTTTCAAGCGCTTTTCATTTCGATTAAAAATCAACATTGATTTACAATAGACGTCCCAGGAGGGATTCGAACCCCCGACCGACGGCTTAGAAGGCCGTTGCTCTATCCTGCTGAGCTACTGAGACATGATATTATTTTATATGTAGTCCAAGTGAAGGACAATATTTATTATATGTGCTTTTTATCATAAAGTCAACATTAATTTTACTATGAAGGCAAGGTTTGCCTCAATATTAATATTATATGATTTCCTGTATCCCATTATGCCCCCCTCATCTCTACTTTTGTTAAAATAATGAAAAGTAAACAAACTGGAGGAAGCAATATGTTTAAAGATTTAGTCGTAGTTGTAACTGGTGGAGCGCAAGGTATTGGTAGAGGCATTGTGCAAGAGTATGCACGAAATGGTGCCAATGTAGTTATTGCCGATATAAACAAAGAATTAGGACAGCAATTAGAAATGGATTTACTTGCGCAAGGTCATTCTGTTCTTTTTGCTCAAACAGATGTTACGAAAGAGCAGGACATCGTTTCTTTAATGCAAAAAGTAGTTGATCATTTTGGTACTATCCATATTTTAATTAATAATGCGGGTAAATTTCAACATAAATCTCTCTATGACGTAACATTAGATGAATGGAATGATACGATTCAAACAAATTTAACAAGTGTCTTCTTAAGTTCAAGGGAGGCTGCAAAAGTTATGCGAGCAAATGCCAATGGCGGCTCAATTGTTTCTATAGCCTCTACACGCGCAGAGATGTCTGAGCCTCATACTGAAGCCTATGCAGCAACAAAAGGCGGTATCGTCGCATTAACACATGCTTTAGCGAGTTCTTTAGGTCCAGATAATATCACGGTTAATTGTATTTCGCCTGGTTGGATTGAAACAGGTGATTATGAACAGCTCCGTAAGAATGATCACGAGCAGCATTTATCGGGGCGTGTAGGCGTTCCTGCAGACATTGCACAGGCTTGCTTGTATTTAACTTCTTTCAGCAGATGTCCAAGCACCCACTGAAAGAAGTTAAAGCCTCCGGCGGATGTCACGGAATCAGAAAGGAGTTCTTTGTGCATGCACAAAGCCGATTCCGGACGCAATTATGCCAAGGCATAATTGAACAAGCCCAACAAATAATTTCGTCACAGGCATTAATTTAACAGTGGATGGTGGGATGACAAAGAAAATGATATATGAAGAATAGGTCAAACTACTACTTAATCAACGAACAAAAGCAAACCAGATTCACTAAGCATTTTTGAATCCGTTTTCTACTTTTGGCGTATAAATTCTTGCCTCTTTACTCTTTGAATAATGAGCAATAGGTTGAATGCCTTGGATAGATTCCTTCACAAATGGAGCTAGTGTATTGCTTTCAATGTTAATATGAACTCGTTGCAGCTGCCATGGCATATGATCTATATCTATGCGAACTAGAGAGCTCTTCCATTTTGACCAAGAGTGATAACGTTCCACTAACCATTTATCAAAGGTAGAACTACTTATTTCACTGGCAATCGGTTGATATGAAATTTTCAACCTTTCATCCTGTGCACCGTGATATAAACTTATAAAAGAAAAATTGTTCCCTTTTTGTTTTAAAGATATTTTGGAATGGCGATATGCTAAACTGCCCTTTGTGGCTATTTGTACAATAAAACGATTCGTAACGTCTAAGTTGAAGAAATAGATGCCTTTCATGCCGTTATATGTAACATATGTCCGGACATTAAGCTGTAAATGAGAACCTACTCCTGGTAATGGTGGTAGAAATCTTAGTCGCTGTCCTTTTACTTTAAAAAGGACAGCACTAAGCCAAGCGTTATTTTCATAGAGATCCAGTTGCAACTCTTGCGGAATGTAGTATTCTAAATCCTTAGGTGAAACTGGCCAATGCAGAAACAACACATCTTGCCATATTTGCGTCAAAATCCACGATTTACTCCACATAATATAACTCCTTTCTGTAGTTAAATTCTTTCCTACAAAGGAGTTATTCAAACGAAACTGACTATTTTTGTTCTGAATCTAACGTTTCTTTTTCAACATATCGGTAATATAAATTGCGCAGTTCGGATTCTTTATAATTGCCTAAATGACTTTTATATTGTGGATGCACTAAAATACCATGATCTCGAAGTTGCTTAACAAACCAGCCTTTTGAATACTTATGCACTGTACACATTCTCCTTCACTAATACTCATACATAGCGTATGCTCAAGAAATTATGTAGTGACATTTTTTCAAAATAAAAAAAACGAAGAATTTATCCTTCGTTTTCGTACTGTTGAAAAACAAAATGGGTCAAGGTAATTTTGGTGAATGTTGTTGCTCTTTAAATAAGGGTGAATCCCGTTCCAGGCTACTCGCTTTGTTGCTGACGCTTCGCTTTCGCACAGATAAAACATTGTCGCTGACGCTTCGCTTTCGTACAAAAAACTCTATTGCTAAAGTTTCGTTTTATAACCATAAATTAAAGTGATATGTCAGAAGATACATACTATGTGAGCTGGTTGATTGGAGTGGAGGCTGGGCGACTCCTTGGGGATCACAGCGTCACAGATGAGACCCTGCAGCGAAGCGAAGCGGCTCATCGGACGCCCCCAGGAAGCTCTGCTCTGCGCGAAAGCGAAGCGTCAGCGGCAAAGCGCTCAGTCGGAACGGAAATCAACCCCTCGTTTTGCCGAAGAGCCATACTTTATTTAATATAGCTTTATTCCCTCGGTTTTCACCTTATGTGCCACAATAAGTTCGATATGGTTGGTTAGATGGTGTTGGTAATGTTGCATATTCCTGCTGCTCCTTACAATGTGCAAAAGGTTGAGCAAGAGCATCCAGTAATCGCTCCATTACGCTATAGTCTCCTTGTTCAACAGCAGCTTCTAATGCTTCTTCTACACGGTGATTTCGTGGAATTACTGCTGGATTATGATCACGCATTAATTGTTGGGACATGTCTTTTGTTTCTTGCTGTCTTTCCAGCCTAGCTAGCCAATTCTTATGCCATTCTTTAAATTCATTTGTACTAAATAACGTTGAGTCAGCAAATTTATCGAAGGTTAATGCGATAAATGTATTCGTATAGTCTGCTTGATGTTGCTGCATTAACTTTAGAAGTTCCTCAATTAGTGCCTCGTCCTGATCTTCTTCGTTAAATATTCCAAGCTTTGCTCGCATACCTGTTAGCCAGTTTGAATAATACAACTGAGAATATTGCTTTAGAGTCTCTTGAGCTAAGTTTATAGCCTCTTCCTGATTTTCATGGATTAACGGTATTAATGATTCAGCAAATCGCGTTAAATTCCATCCTCCGATATTAGGCTGATTACCATATGCATAACGGCCTTGTCTATCTATAGAGCTAAATACTGTCGCTGGATCATAAGTGTCCATGAAAGCGCAAGGACCATAATCAATTGTCTCACCACTAATAGTCATATTATCCGTGTTCATGACTCCATGAATAAAACCAACTAGCTGCCATTTTGCAATGAGAGATGCTTGTTTCTTGATAACTTCCTGTAGCAGGGTTAAATAACGATTTTGAGCTTCATCAGCATTAGGAAAGTGACGCTCCAAAGCATAATCCGCCAATGCTTTTAACTCCTCATCCGATCCAAAGTTCGCTGCATATTGGAAAGTTCCAACTCGCAAATGACTGCTTGCAATACGAGTTAAAACTGCACCTGGAAGCTCTGTTTCACGAAGGATCATTTCTCCTGTAGTCACGACAGCTAGACTTCGAGTAGTTGGAATGCCAAGTGCATACATGGCTTCACTAATAATGTATTCACGTAGCATTGGACCAAGTGTTGCTCTGCCATCTCCGCCACGGGAATAAGGCGTTCTTCCTGAGCCTTTAAGCGCGATATCAAAGCGTTCATGAGTTGGTGTTAGTTGTTCACTTAACAACAGTGCTCTTCCGTCTCCAAGCATATTAAAGTGACCGAATTGATGACCTGCATAAGCTTGGGCAATAGGCATGCCACCAGTCGGATTGTTGTTACCTGCAAAAATCGCTACCGCTTCCTCGCTTTGCAAAGCATCGACGTTTAAGCCAAGTGCATTGGCAACTGATTCATTTAACATGATTAACTTTGGTGAACGAACTGGATTTAAATTGATTGCTGTATAAAAAATGTTTGGTAGGCGAGTATAGCTATTATCAAAATTCCATCCTATTTTATTGTCCATGTTTTCTCCTTTGTTACGTTTATATTTATTTTTTCTACTTCATCATAAACAATTCATAGCCATTTTTTCCATTTAGGAAGCTTTCAGGGCAGCATGTCTTACAAATCGGGATACAACAAAAAACGCTTATAGTTTCTAGAACTTAAGCGTTTTTGTTACATCATTTTCGCATAAACTTGTGGGTGGAAATATGGCTATTATCATCCGTAAAGAACTTCACTTCAAAATGTGTGTCTTCGGCCTCTAAAAGGGCAAAGCTTTTTTCTTTACGACCACGTGGTTTTAATAAGCTCCCCGGATTTAAAAATAACACATCATCAATCATTTCCGCCCCAAGAATATGAGAGTGACCAAAGCAAGCAATTTGTGCGTCTACCTCTTTGGCACGATAGGATAATGACAAGACCGAGGTTTTTACATTGAATAAATGGCCATGTGTGACAAAGACTGTGACGTCCGCTAAATCGAATACCGCTTCATCCGGAAAGGCTTTATCGATGTCACAATTTCCTCTTACTTTCTTCATACCATCCAATGCTTTATGGGAGAAAGGAAGCTCACTATCTCCACAATGGATGAAAGCATCAACATTTGGATAATAACCACGAACTTTTTCAATCACATTACTATCGCCATGTGTATCACTCATGACTAGTATTTGCATGGATATCACCTCTTATTTTATAAGATTAGGTAATTGTTCCTTCAACTTACGAATAGCATTCCCACGATGGGAAATTGCTCCTTTTTCATCTGCTGATAGCTCTGCCATCATACGGTTTAAGCTTGGGACAAAGAAGATTGGATCATAACCAAATCCGTTAGTACCACGTTTTTCGTGTGCAATAACGCCTTCACAAGTACCAAAAACTGTTGTTGTTTCAAATCCAGGCCCTGCAATTGCAATGCAACAGCAGAAGCGTGCTGTACGTTTTTCATCCTCGACATTTTTTAGGTTTTCTAAGAGTTTAACCATGTTTGCTTCATCATCATGATCACTAGCATAACGTGCGGAATAAACACCTGGTTCACCATTTAATGCATCAACAGCTAAGCCACTATCATCGGCAATAACAATTGTGTTTAGTTCTTTTGCCAATGCTTCTGCCTTTAAGATTGCATTTTCCTCAAAGGTAGTGCCTGTTTCTTCTATTTCCATCTCTGGGGCTACATCAAACATCGTTACTACTTCATAGCCAAGTGGACCGAATAACGCTTCGAAATCTTTTGCTTTGCCTTTATTTTTAGTTGCAATGACTACTTGTTTCATGTTATTCATTTCCTCCCACTTTGTTAGCCAATTCACCTAGTGCCTCTTTTTGAAGTACAATCAATTGTTGAATGCCCTCTTCACCTAATGACAGTAGTTCATTTAATTCTTCACGAGAAAAGGTTGCTTCTTCACCTGTCCCTTGAAGCTCAACAAATTGACCTGCTCCTGTCATGACGATATTCATATCTACGGCAGCAGCGACATCTTCAACGTAGTTTAAGTCTAAAATTGCCCCGTGTTCCTCTACAATACCAACACTTGTTGCAGCTAAATAGTCTGTCACCGGGAATTTTTTAAATGTTTTTTCTTCAGCAAACTTAGCAATTGCCTGTGTCATCGCTACAAATGCTCCTGTTATTGAAGCTGTACGCGTCCCTCCGTCTGCTTGAATCACATCACAATCAATCCACACGGTACGCTCCCCAAGTGCTTCTAAGTCAACGACAGCACGTAATGCACGACCAATTAAACGTTGGATTTCCATTGTGCGGCCATTGACTTTGCCACGAGATGATTCGCGTGCTGTTCTCTGTGCTGTTGCACGAGGTAGCATTGAGTATTCTGCAGTGATCCAACCTTTGCCTTGTCCACGTAAAAAACCAGGAACTTTATCCTCAATCGTTGCCGTACAAATTACTTTTGTATTGCCTACTTGAATTAAAACCGAGCCTTCTGGATGCAATAGATACTCACTATCTATTTTCACAGGACGTAGTTCATTTACATTTCTTCCATCAAATCTTGTCATCTTTTTTCGTTCCTCCTAAAAACTTTCGCGCCCTCATCTTAACATAATTTTCACCTTCAAAAAAGTGCTCAGTCCCTTATGTACTTGCTAAAAACGTAAAAAATCAGCCTAGCCCATAGCTAAGCTGATTTTTTATTTTAATGTAATACGTTTTATATTGAGAGTACCTTGCTCAAGCCAACTTTCAGCAATCGAACGGAAAATTGGAACAGAGCCAGTGGCATAAAATTTGTGAGCAGGCACTGCATCTGAATCAGCCAAAGTGCCATTATACGCAAGCATTTCTTGAACATCCTTTGCTGTTTCTTCTGCGGAAGATAACACAAAAACTTCATCTCCGACAACAGCTTCAATTTGTTTTTGCAATATTGGATAATGCGTGCATCCTAGTATGACCGTATCAAATTGTTCATTTTTCAACGGCTTTAAGCCTTCCGCAATTAATTTATTTGCAAATTCACCTTTATACTCGCCACTTTCTACAAGTGGTACAAATGTTGGACAAGCCAACGGAATTATATGAGTTGACGTATTCAGTGATAGTAAGGCTTCTTCATATGCCCCACTTTTAATCGTTCCTTCTGTTGCAAGCACAACGACTTCATGTCGCTTCGTTTTCTTTACAGCTGCACGTGCGCCAGCATTAATAACGCCTAGTACCGGAAAAGGCATATTTCTTTGTAAACTTTCGAGTGCTACTGCAGTCGCTGTATTACAAGCAATGACGAGCATTTTGATATTCATTTTCTCTAGTGCTTTTGCCATTTGCCAAGTGAAATTTCGTACTTCCTGACGAGTTCTTGGACCATACGGACACCTTGCTGTATCACCAATATAATATATCGTTTCGTTTGGTAATAGCTTCATTATTTCTTTTGCTACGGTTAAACCGCCTACTCCTGAGTCAATAACGCCTATCGGGGCATTCATACTTTCCGCCTCAATCCTGTTTCATGTGTACATGTAGTTTCTCTAAATAGCTTGATAATTGCGCGACTTCTTGTTCGTTAAAACCAACAAGCTTCTCTTGCAAGTATTGCTGTCTTTTTTCAATAACCTCTTGAATAATACGTTCGCCCTTTTCGAGAAGATGAACAACAACGACACGACGATCATTTTCGTCACGCACTCGCTTTACTAATTCATTTTTCTCCATTCGGTCCACTAAATCTGTTGTTGTACTAAAAGCTAAGTATAATCGATTTGACAGGTCGCCAATTGTTATATCTCCAAGCTCTTCTAACCACTGTAATGCAACAAATTGTGGCGGCGTAATCGCATATTGTGAAACAATCTCTCTTCCTTTTTGCTTCACAATCGCCGCTATATAGCGTAATTCCTTTTCAACCGTTGCAACGGTTTCAGGTGAGTGCTTTGTTACTTCATCCGACATATAACTATTCCACTCCTAAAAATACGTTGAATAGTTCTATTTTGTCGTTTTTTTTCTGAAATAGCAAGTGTCCATTTAGTCTAATTTGAATTCTTCTAAGCGTAACAGCTCAATTAACGCCTGAGATCGATTCGTTACACCTAACTTTTGAATTGTATTGGAAATGTGATTTCGCACTGTTTTTTCACTAATACCAAGTTGCTCTGCAATATCCCTCGTTGTTTTTTCAGCTAATAAAAGCGCAAATATTTCACGTTCTCGGTTTGTTAAAAGAGAACGATGATGAGAGCCATTCATTTTCAGTTACACCCTCCTCCCCCGCACGTATTGTAACTTATGTTAAGGAATGAGGAGCGGTGACGGCTATTTTCATGAATATCTCTTGGTTCTTAAAAAAATTCGGAAATTGCTTCCATGAATCAATGGATTTTATGTAAAAATGCAATTTCAACTGTCGAAATCAATGTTTTTACTCTGTGAAAGCATTTTACAATAATCATCCTTTTCCAATATTATATGAACGCCAATCTTGCTAACTGAACTTTTTCTTCTTCAGATAAAGGTACACTCTTTCCAGTTCGTGGGTTCATTTGCACGACCGTCCCTCTTCCCGTAAAGCAAACCTCATCATGTTGATTTTTCGCTAAGTAATGAATATCCATTGATGAGTTCCCTACTGTCGCTATCTTTGTATAAATTCTTAGCACATCATCAAAGAAAACCTGCTTCACGTAATCACATTGTAAATCGGCTACAATCGGAATCCCCTCTACATTTTCATCAATTGCTGATGGCATTAGAACACCTAAATGGCGGAAATAATCGATTCGTGCCTGTTCAAAATATGTAAAGCTAACTGTATTATTCATATGACCGTACATATCCGTCTCTGAAAAACGTACACGGACCTCAATAAAAAATGCAAAATCCTTTGCCCATTCCTGAAAATCTTCGATATAATTTGCCTTCATCTAAACCATCCCCCTAATTTTCATTCGCTTCTTTCCGAAATAACATATAGAATTAGCAAATCAAAATGAATATGTATTCATTATAAAGGAAAACACTATATTATCATAGAAAATTCAAATTTTCGCTCGATTTATTTAAAAATCCATTGTTTTTCGTACAACTCGGCATTCCCATTCTATTTTTCTACTGTTTTGAAATCATCATATTTAGTTTATTAATCTTTCTTGAAAATGACCCTATTCAGAACTCCATATAATGCGAAACTTGAATCAGTGAGGAGTTTCTTCATCTCCACTGAAATAGTCTTCACCAATCAGGCATTTATGAGTAGTTAATCTCCAAAATTATTTAATATTTTACAAAGAAAAAACCCCCTCACACATTGAGTGTAAGGGAGTTGGGAGTAAAGCTTGTACTATTAGTCAACGTAGTGGTCAGAACCGAAGAAGTTACGGAACATTTGCACTGTAGTTGCACGGTTTAATGATGCGATAGATGTTGTTAAAGGAATACCTTTTGGACAAGCAGCTACACAGTTTTGCGAGTTACCGCAGTTTGCAAGGCCACCATCGCCCATGATTGCATTTAAACGTTCGTCTTTAATCATTGCACCTGTTGGGTGAGTGTTGAATAGACGTACTTGTGATAATGGTGCTGGTCCGATGAATGAAGCTTTTTCAGACACGTTTGGACATGCTTCCATACATACACCACAAGTCATACATTTAGATAATTCATAAGCCCATTGACGTTTACCTTCTGGCATACGTGGACCTTCACCTAAATCATAAGTACCATCGATTGGAACCCATGCTTTAACTTTTTTAAGTGCATTGAACATACGTTCACGGTCAACTTGTAAGTCACGAATAACTGGGAATGTTTTCATAGGCTCAAGGCGCACTGGTTCAGTCAATTGATCAATCAGTGTTGAACAAGATTGACGTGGACGGCCATTGATAACCATTGAACATGCACCACAAACCTCTTCAAGACAGTTCATGTCCCATGCAACTGGTGTTGTTTTTTCACCATTTGACATAACTGGATTCTTTTGAATTTCCATTAATACAGAAATAACGTTCATACCATGGCGGTAAGGAACTTCGAATTTCTGCCAGTAGCCATTGCCACCTTTTGTATCTTGACGTAAAATTTCAACTTTTACCATTCTTCCAGTATTAGCTGCGATATCCATAATTCTTAGTCTCCTTTCGCAGAGTAATCACGTTTACGTGGTGGAATTAATGAAACGTCGACTTCTTGGTACGTGATAATTGGATTACCAGTAGTTGGATCAAACTTCGCCATTGTTGTTTTTAAGAAGTTCTCATCATCACGGTTCGGGAAATCTGGTTTGTAGTGTGCACCACGAGATTCGTTACGTAATAATGCACCTTTTGTCATTACTTTCGCTAGGTAAATCATATTTTTCAACTGACGCGTAAAGTGAGCACCTTGGTTACTCCATTTTTGTGTATCGTTGATGTTAATGTTTTCCCAACGTTTTTGGAATTCATCAAGTTTGTTCAATGTATCTTCAAGTTGGTCGTTGTAACGTACTACTGTCATAGTAGCTGTCATCATTTCACCAAGCTCTTTATGAAGTAAGTAAGCGTTTTCTGTGCCATCCATTTTCATGATAGCATCCCATTTAGCTTGTTCTTCTTTAACGCGAGCATCGAATACTTCTTGTGGAAGATCTTCAGCATGCTTTTTAAGATGTTTAACATAATCTACTGCGTTTGGACCAGCAACCATACCACCATAGATAGCAGATAATAATGAGTTCGCACCAAGACGGTTTGCACCATGTTGAGAGTAATCACATTCACCTGCTGCAAATAAACCAGGAATTTCAGTCATTTGGTTGTAGTCAACCCATAATCCACCCATTGAGTAGTGAACTGCTGGGAAAATTTTCATTGGTAGTTTACGTGGATCATCACCTACGAATTTTTCGTAGATTTCAATAATACCACCAAGTTTTACATCTAACTCATGTGGATCTTTATGAGAAAGATCTAGGTATACCATGTTTTCGCCGTTGATACCAAGTTTTTGGTTCACACAAACGTCGAAAATTTCACGTGTTGCAATATCACGTGGTACTAAGTTACCATATGCTGGGTATTTCTCTTCCAAGAAGTACCAAGGTTTACCGTCTTTATAAGTCCAAATACGGCCACCTTCACCACGAGCTGATTCTGACATTAGACGGTTTTTGTCATCTCCAGGAATAGCTGTTGGGTGAATTTGAATGAACTCACCATTCGCGTAAGTAGCACCTTGTTGGTAAACGATAGAAGCAGCAGAACCTGTATTAATTACAGAGTTAGTTGTTTTACCGAAGATAATACCAGGGCCACCAGTCGCCATAATAACAGCGTCCGCACGGAATGATTTAATTTCTTCTGTACGCATATCTTGCGCTACGATACCACGACAAACGCCGTCAGGATCGACTACTGCACCAAGGAATTCCCAGTGCTCATATTTGTTAACTAAACCAGCTACTTCGTGAGAACGAACTTGCTCGTCTAGCGCGTATAGTAATTGTTGACCAGTTGTCGCACCAGAGAATGCTGTACGGTGGTGTAATGTACCACCAAAACGACGGAAGTCAAGAAGACCTTCTGGTGTACGGTTGAACATTACACCCATACGGTCCATTAAGTGAATAATACCAGGGGCTGCATCGCACATACCCTTAACTGGTGGTTGGTTCGCTAAGAAGTCCCCACCGTATACTGTATCATCAAAGTGGATCCAAGGAGAATCCCCTTCACCTTTTGTATTTACCGCACCATTAATTCCGCCCTGCGCACATACAGAGTGTGAGCGTTTTACAGGAACTAATGAGAATAAATCAACTTCAGTACCAACTTCAGCTGCTTTAATCGTTGCCATCAGACCAGCTAGACCGCCGCCGACAACAATTATTTTGCTTTTCGCCATGATTATTTCTCACTCCTCTTAAAAAATTGCAATGATTGCATGTCCTCTATAGTAGCTTTTATTAAATTAAACGAAAGATAAAATAGCAGCCACACCAACTACACTTAGAATTACGAAAATAATGTTTGTTACATAAGTAGCAATCTTTTGAGACTGAGGAGATTGTGTAATACCCCAGCTTACTAGGAATGCCCATAAGCCGTTAGATAAGTGGAAAGTTGCTGATAAAATACCAACAATATAGAATCCAAGCATCAGTGGATTCGATACGATATCTGCGATCATATTGAATTCAACATCTGCACCTAACGCTTTTTGGATACGCGTTTCGAAAATATGCCATGCAATGAAAATCACTAAGAATACACCAGTGAAACGTTGTAATGAGAACATCCAGTTACGGTATGTACTGAAACGCCCTGTGTTTGGTGAAGCAGTGAATGCAATGAAGACACCATAGAATGCGTGGAACAGTAATGGGATATAAATAACTACCCATTCAATTACTAACAGAAGATTGTGTGGAATTAAATCCATCTTACCTACTGCATTATTGTAAGCTTGTTCACCACCAACAGCAGTGAAGTTCATTGACAAGTGGAACATCAGAAACAGACCTACTGGAATCACACCAAGTAGAGAATGTAAACGACGCCATAAAAACTCTCGATCTTTCGACAAGACTGTTACCCCCCTTAGTACTTAAAATAGCACAACAAAAGAAGTCATCATTTTGTAACTGATACTTCATTGACTGTGTATTTCATCATGGTACAATATTATGACATGTTTATTGTACTCTCAAGAGCTACGAGCGTCAAGGCAACTAGCTGTTTTTCGCAGTCCTTATTAAAGAAACATTCTAGTACATGATGCATCGTTTTTTCTCGAAAATTCTATCTTTACTTTATCAGTGTCGAATTATAAGAAAATTCTAAGAAAGAAGGCTTTCAATGTTAAACACTTCATCTCCTACAATCTCAGCATTTGGCTATGAGATAATTCGCGATTATATTTTATCTTCTATTCTTGGCAAACATGAAGGGGATGTCCTTTACTGGGCAGGAAAAGATCTAGCTCGGAAGTTCCCATGTAAAAGTCAAGAAGAACTTATCGCATTTTTCGCAGATGCCTGTTGGGGTAATTTAGAGCTTGTCAAAGAATCAAAGGATGGGCGCATATTCCAGTTGACAAATGATCCAGAACTGTTACAAATCGGTCTTCGTAGCTTTAGACTTGAAGCAGGATTTATAGCTGAACAAATCCAGCAAGCAAAAGGTTATTTAACAGAATGCTATGATGAAAAAAGTGAAAAGCATAATAACGTTATGTTTACAGTAAAATGGGACGTCAAAGAACGAATCATGAACACCGTTCCTACAGAATAAAACGTAAAGGATTGTCATTCCAAATTGATGGATGACAATCCTTTTTATTATAAAAGTTTATTTTCGTTGCGACTAAACGCCCCCAGTAAGGTGCTCAGTCGCAACGAAAATCGAATCCCTTTATATTTATTATAGTTGTGCATGTCTTTCTTTTAAAAGCACATCTATTAACGAAATAAACGCTTCTAAAATATTAAGCGAGTGTTGAATCATTTCCTCTAGGTTAATAATTGACAGTTCATTAACTAATTTTTGTGCAGCCATATGTACCAATTCATGAGGTTGTTCTATTTGACGATATTCTGGTAAATTCTTATATTGCTCAAAATGTCCATAATACCATTCTCCAAACGTACATTGATGATGCGTTTTTATTGTCTCTTTATGGCCCGCCTTTTGGATAGCAGTCCGTAAAAAGTTAGCATGATCCATTAATCTTGCTGCCAATTGGCTAACTACCGTTTGCTCTGAAGGCTTTCGAATTGTCGGTGCAATAGCTTTTAACATTTCAGAAACTTGATTTTGTATTATATCCGAGAAGTTACTAGTATGTGATAATTCCGTCATTGTTTCCGCTAAACGGCCAACAGCTATTACATTTTCTTCTGATGCGACTGTTATTTGATGAATTCCAAGTGCTGCTTCTTCAATATTTTTACTTGTTACAGTCAGATTAGCAATATTGTCCTTCATGATACTTAAAAAATCAGTTAAATAATGTTCTACTTGTTTGATATTTGTTATTGTGTTTTGTAATTTCTTATCAATAACTGATCGAATTTTCGTCATTTCTTGCAATGAACCTTTCGAGCTATTGGCTAGCTTCCCTACCTCCATCGCGACAACATTAAAGCCCTTCCCATGCTCACCAGCACGTGCGGCTTCAATGGAGGCATTTAAGGCTAGCAGTTGTGTTTGATCGGCAAGACCGGTTACACTTTTACTAATATCATCCATTTTAATTACTTCATCATTCAACTGCTCTGTTGATCGAGCTCCTTTGATCAACAATTCCTGAACTATCTCGCCTTTTGTAATGGATGATTCCATTTCCTCAACAAGTAGTAATGAATGCTGTTTTATTTCTTGAATGTTTGCATTAACATTTTGCTCAACCGCAAGCATCTCTTCTGTATTTGACGACATTTCTTCACTCATCGCAGAAATATCCCCTACACTCGTTGAGACATTTTTAACCTTTAAAGCCGTTTGAAAATTAATTAACTCCATGTGTGCTAATACAAAGTCTAAAATCGCATTTTTCACATCAATGCTTTCCTGCTCAAGTTCCAATTCCAGAATTCGCTTTTTTAAAATTTGTATTTCTAAATCGTTGTGTTTCTCAACGCTTACATCCATTGGCTTTTGAAATAATCTGAATAAGACCATACAAACTCCACCTTTCCCTTGGTAAAACATGTCACATTTTATTATATAATAATAAAATTGGATAAAGTATTAAATTGATGTAAACAAAAAAAGATGTGCCAATTACTGACACATCTTATTCAATTTTATATGTAAAGTGTTTGTTCTAAATTAAACTCATCATGTAATGCATTTGCTGCACGAATCATTTCGTCCTGAGGAACAACGACAGACACTTTTATTTCAGAAGTACTTACCATTTTCACAGGGATACCTTCACGACGTAGACGATCAAACATACGAGCAGCCACCCCTGGATTAGATGCCATACCTGAGCCAATTATAGAGACTTTTGCTAAGCCAATTTCAAAATCAGCAAAACTAAACCCTAGTGATAATTTGCTATCTTCTAAAACACGTAATGCTTCGGCGAACTCCTCTTTCAAAATGGTAAATGATACAGTCGGTTTTAAACCATCAATTATTGCTTGTACGATTATATCGACGTTTATGCGATTTTCTGCAAGTATTGTGAACATATCTGCTAACGAAGCATTAGAATAAGCATCATAGCCAACCGTTAAGCGAATAACGTCTGACTCATAGGCAACACCACGTACAATTAAATTTTTCTCCATTTCAACTTCCTCCTTTAATAAAGTACCTACTATATCTATTTCGCTCGACCGAATTATTACCGGGATTTGAAACTTTTTTGCTAACTCAACAGCTCTCGGGTGTAAAATTTGTGATCCTAAGTTTGATAACTCTAGCATCTCATCATAGGAAATTTCTTTTAGTTTTTGTGCCCCAGCAACGTAACTTGGGTCTGCTGTATAGACTCCATCCACATTCGTGTAAATATCTACGCGCTCCGCCTCCAATGCTGCAGCAATAGCTACAGTCGCCGTTTCCGCCCCACCTTTACCAAGCGTCGTAATATTCCGTAAATTATCGATACCTTGTGCCCCAGCAACGATTACAATTTTCCCCTGAGTAAAATGCTCTTCAATTCGACTTACATCAATCTCATCAATACGTGCATTGCCATATATAGCATCAGTTTGAATACCTGCCTGCCAGCCTGTTAATGACACTGCATCATATCCTTCTTCCTGCAAAGCAATTGCCACTAAAGCACTTGATAGTTGTGAGCTTGTTGAAAATAGTGCGTCTAGTTCACGCTTAGACGCTTTGTCTGATAGATTACGAGCCATCTTTGCTAATTCTTTAGCCATCCCCCTCATAGCTGTAGTGACAACGACAACATCAAAACCTCTTTGCTTTTCTGCAATCGCCTTTTTAGCAACATTTTGAATGTGCTCTGTTGATACTAATGTGGCACCACCAAATTTCATCACAATTCTCGCCATCTTCATCATTCTCCTTCGTACTTTTTGTTGATTATAAAGTAGCTATACTTTTGCAGTTCTTCACCAAAATAACGATTTTCAGGGACATGCATGAGACAAAAGCAAAGCAACGTGAGCACTCACCGTTCTCCGCTCTAAATTTTTTAATCAAGAACAGATTTTAGTATGAATCCACTTTTGCATTAATAGCTTTTACTCTCGGGGGTTATACGGAAAATCTTTTGGCATCATTTCATAATAGTAAGAACTGCTTTGAGAAATGTTGTCTCTAGAAAACTAAAAAAGCAACTCTCACATAACGTGAAAGCTGCTTATAACATGTACAATAAAAGTAACTTGTGCATGTGTGATAGCTCTCCGAAACGTTTAGAATCGACAGTCCTACATCTCTTAAATGTAAAACCAGCTAAGCATCGGAAACAACGATGCTCTACTTCGGCAAGCTCCCCTTTCATACATTTTCACTGGACTTGTCCGTCCTCAAATGCACTACTCTTGAACCTTGCACCTCTATCATCACTAAATAGTGAGTGTATTTAATCGAACCTTAGTGGGGAAAATTTCCATTTTTGTATAAATAGAAACTACTAAAAAAACTAAGGCATCGTATATAACATTGCTATATTGTAGATCAATGTTATATACAACCTTAGCATATGTCTAATCCTTTGACAATGTCTCCTGTTGAAAATAAGCGTGGATATTACTAGCTAGATTAGTAGGCATTCCTGCTTCCTGTAATGCCTGCTCACTAGCCTCACGAATTTTTTTGACTGAGCCAAAATGCTTAAGTAATTGCTGTTTTCGCTTTGGACCAACGCCCTCTATATTATCGAGGACTGATTGGATAGCATGCTTTTCGTGCTGTTGTCGTAAGAAGGTAATAGCAAAGCGGTGTACTTCGTCCTGAATTCGTTGCAGTAAATAGAAGCCATCGCTTGTACGCTTCAATGCAATTACTTCAGGTGGATCACCAAATAGAAGCTGTGACGTATTGTGTTTGTCATCTTTTGCTAATCCAGCTATTGGAATGACAAGGCCGAGCTCATCTTCTAATACTTCTCGCGCGACTTCCATTTGCCCCTTCCCACCATCAATTAGTACTAAATCTGGCAAAGGCAGACCTTCCTTTAAAACTCGCGTATATCGACGACGGATTACTTCCTGCATTGCACCGTAATCATCGTGCTTGGCAGCAGTGCGTGTTTTGTACTTTCGATACTCCTTCTTTGCAGGTTTTCCATCGATAAATACTACCATTGCAGATACAGCATCTGTCCCATGCATATGACTATTATCGAAGGCTTCAATCCGTAACGGCGTAGAAATACCCATAGCTTCACCCAGAGCCTCACATGCTCCTATTGTTCGTTCTTCCTGACGTTCAATAAGCTGGAATTTCGCTGCTACAGCAATTTCAGCATTTTTAGTCGCTAAATCAACAAGTTCTTTTTTTTGCCCACGTTTTGGTGTCAGTACCTTAACTTCTAATAATTCCGTTAAAATATCTGCATCAATAGATTGTGGGATAAAAATCTCCTTAGGCTTAATGTGCTCTAACTTTTCATAAAATCGTCCAACAAACGTTAAAAATTCCTCTTCTGCTTCTTGGTAAATTGGGAAAATCGACACATCTCGCTCAATGAGCTTTCCTTGACGAACAAAGAAAACTTGAACACACATCCAGCCTTTTTCGACTGCATAGCCAAATACATCGCGGTTCGTTGTATCACTTGATACGATTTTTTGCTTTTGCATAACTGTATCAATATGAGCAATTTGATCGCGAAATTCCTTTGCACGCTCAAACTCTAAATTTTCTGCAGCCGCTAGCATTTTTACCTCTAGCTCCTTTTTGACTTCCTCAACCCCACCATTTAAAAATTTTGTCATATCCTCAATCATATCGTGGTAAATTTCAGCATCAATTTCTTTCACACAAGGAGCTAGACATTGTCCCATGTGATAATACAAACAAACCTTGGAAGGGAGTTGTACACATTTACGAAGAGGATATAAACGATCTAGCAGCTTTTTCGTCTCACTTGCTGCATATGCATTTGGATATGGACCAAAATACTTCGCCTTATCCTTTTTCACTTTTCGCGTTGTAATAAGACGTGGATGTTTTTCATTCGTAATTTTTAAATACGGATACGTTTTATCATCCGTCAGCATAATATTGTACTTCGGATCATGTAGTTTTATAAGATTAAGCTCTAAAATTAAAGCTTCAATATTGGAAGATGTCACAATGTACTCAAAATCTTCTATTTCACTTACAAGCCTCTGTGTTTTCCCTTCATGCGAACCAGTAAAATACGAGCGTACTCGATTTTTCAGCACTTTTGCTTTCCCGACATAAATAATTGTTCCTTGTCGATCTTTCATCAAATAGCAGCCAGGCTGATCTGGTAAAATTTCAAGCTTTCGTTTAATTAAATCATTCATCGCCTACCTGCCCCCCTTTTTGTTAAAACTAGCGTTCGCTTTTTCTCTTTATTATATAACGAAAAAAAGCCGAGCACATCTATAGATGGCTCGACTTTTCTTTTCTTACAGGATCAATTATGCCTCGGCATAATTGCGTCCGGAATCGGCTTTGTGCTTGCACAAAGAACTCCTTTCCGATTCCGTGACATCTGCCGGAGGCTTTAACTTCTTTCAGCGGGTGTTTGGACACCCCTGAAAAGAGGTTAAATTCGCATTCATCTCCCATCTGTAGAGGTGGAAGACTTGTGCTGAAAGAAGTTAAGCATGTTTTGCGATAAATGCTTCTAACGCTTCTTTTGGTTGGAAGCCAACAGTTTTGTCTACTAATTCACCATCTTTGAATAATAGTAAAGATGGAATAGACATAATTTGGTATTGAGCTGCAGTACCTTGGTTGTTATCTACATCTACTTTTACAATTTTAGCCGCACTACCTGTAGCATCCATTTCTTCAAGAACTGGTCCAATCATTTTACAAGGTCCGCACCAAGCAGCCCAAAAGTCTACTAGCACTAATCCTTCTTTAATATCGTCTTGGAAAGTTGCATCTGTTGCATGTACAATTGCCATTTGAAATCCTCCTTAAACTTACTATGTTTGTAGTATAGCATGGATAAATTCTCTTGAGCGAACAATCTGCCTAGTATGCAATATTTATGAAAAATATGGTCGAAAAAGGCATTAATCTGCTATTTAGCTTAATCTTCTTTTAAACGACCATTATAGAAATAAGTTAATGTAATAAAGAGATAAATAGCTAATGTAATACCTGTTACGATAATAGATGTTGTAAAAATAATACCAATCAGGATTGCACTTAACGCGATAATTGCTATCCAAGTTGTATAAGGGAACCATTTTACTGAATATGCACTTGTTTTTTCATGCTGGTTTTTACGCGATTTCAAATGCGCAATCGCAATAATTAGCCAAATAAATAACACGGTATATCCAAGTGAACCCATTAAGAAATCAAAGGTTTTGCTTCCAGCAAATAAAGAAAATATTACGGCTAAATATAAAGCTAAAGTACACATTAATATGGCATATACCGGAACTTTTCTTTTTGATAAATGTGCAAAGATTTTAGGTACACGCCCGTCCACAGCTTGTGTATACAGTACGCGCGATGAACCATAAAGGCCCGAGTTCATTGATGAAATAATGGCTAGTAAAACGACAGCATTCATAATATGGTCAGCACCTGGAATCCCAATCATTTTAAAAACCATCACAAACGGACTTTCTGGCACCCCGTTTACTTCATTCCAAGGAATCAAGCTTACGATAATAAAGAAAGGAATTAAATAAAAAGTTACAATACGTACTAATGTACTGCGAACAGCTTTTGGCACTACTTTCTCAGGGTTTTTCGTTTCAGCTAATGTAATACCAATAATTTCAGTGCCACCATAAGAATAAATAACTACAAGCATTGCGGCAACTAACCCCATTGGTCCGTTCGGTAAGAAACCACCATGCTCCGTTAAATTAGAAAAACCAACAGCTGTATGATTACCAAAAGTAACAAGCAATAAAATTAATCCCGCTATGATGAACACCACAATAACGGTAATTTTAATTAACGCCAGCCAATATTCAGTTTCAGCAAAAACTTTCACAGATAACAAGTTAATGGCTGTAACTAACACCGAAACAGATAATGCAAGTATCCAAATTGGATAATCTGGTAACCAATATTGAATAAAAATTGCCGCGACTATAGATTCTGCAGCAATATTTAAAACCCACATTTTCCAATAGATCCAATCTAGGAAATACGCTGGATACTTTCCTAAAATAGCTTGCACTAAATCTCTAAATGTTCTTGCTTCGCTATTACGGACTGCCATTTCAGCTAAACCTTGCATAACAAATAACAAAATAATCCCACCAATTAAGTACGCTAAAAGTACTGATGGTCCTGCCATATCAATGGCTGTACTACTTCCTTTAAATAACCCTGCACCAATGGCACCACCTAAAGCCATCATCGTAATATGCCGTGAGGTCATCGTTCTCTTTAATTTCTGATTGTCGTTTTCCATTTCCTTACCTCCTAAAATGAACAAATGCGCTAAAGTGCTCGTTTACATCCGACAAGCGCTGGTGAGCCCGAAGAAAAAAGTAAGCGCTCCTCAACTGTTGCTCGAGGGATCGAAGCGACCTCGAGGTTGTAGCTCTTTAGCCTAGATAAAAACAAAAAAGGCATATCGTCTGTTCCATCATTATCAAATGAAAGAAGAGACGATATGCCTTAAGCAAACCGCGGTACCACTCTAATTGGTTCTTTAAGAACCCTACTTAAAAACCTAGTAACGAAGGTTAACCGTCCAACAAATAGAATATTCTGCAAATTCCATTTATCTTACCGCTCCTAGGCAAGTTCAAAGTCTTATTGGACTGCGTTGCACCAACCCGCAGCTCTCTTCACCAAATAATGAGCTTTTACTACTCCTAATCTTTGCGTTTTTTAAAGATTTAAGTTTTTTAAAGATTTAAATTAATATTCATCACTATACGTTCTAAAATTAACTATGTCAACATTTTATTTTGCAATAACTTTTAAAAATCAAAAAATTCAACAAAAAAAAGCAGGGAAGATATAACTCCCCTGCTACAAATTATGCATTCACTTTTAATGCTTTAAATTCTTCAATTAGAAGCGGCACTACCTCGAATAAATCACCTACGATACCGTAGTCAGCAACTTTGAAAATATTTGCCTCCGGATCTTTATTAATCGCAACGATTACTTTTGAGTTAGACATACCTGCTAAGTGCTGAATAGCTCCAGAAATACCCGCCGCGATGTAAAGGTCTGGTGTTACTACCTTACCTGTTTGACCAATTTGAAGTGAGTAATCACAATATTCAGCATCACATGCACCACGTGAAGCACCAACTGCACCACCAAGTAAATCCGCTAGCTCTTTTAATGGTTCGAAGCCTTCTTCCGATTTTACGCCACGACCACCTGCTACAACTACTTTTGCCTCTGAAAGATCGACACCCTCTGAAGATTTACGTACAACCTCTTTAATGATTGTACGAAGGTTTGTAATATCTACAGTAATAGAAGTTACGTCACCTGATTTACCGGCTACTTTTTCTAATGGTGCAATATTATTTGGACGAACTGAAGCTAAAACCAAGCCGTCTTTTACTTTTACTTTTTCAAAAGCTTTACCAGAGTAAATTGGACGGATGAATATAACATCATCGCCAGCACCTTCAATTGACATTACATCAGATACAAGACCTGCTTGTAATTTACTTGCAATTTTTGGTGATAAATCTTTACCGTTTGCAGTATGTCCAAATACGATACCAGTTGGGTTTTCTTGCTCAATAACTGCTAATAAAGCTTGACCATAGCCATCAGATGTATATTGTTTTAAATGTGGATGCTCCACAGTTACAACACGGTCAGCACCATATTCAAATAATGGACCTGTTAAGTTTGCCACGGCATCTCCTAAAAGAACACCAACAACCTCACCACCATCTGCGATTTGCTTTGCAGCTGCAATTGCTTCGAAAGAAACATTACGTAAGCTTCCTTCACGAACTTCACCTAACACTAATACTTTTTTTGACATAGTATTTTCCCTCCGTTACCCTTTAAGATTCGATTTTCGTCATCAGATGACTTAAACTACTTTCGCTTCTGTATGAAGTAGGTTTACTAGCTCTTTTACTTGAGCAGAAAGTTCGCCCTCAAGAATACGACCTGCTGACTTTTGAGCTGGTAAGAAAATATCAATTGTTTCTACCTTAACTTCTACATCATCTTCATCGATATCTAAATCATCTAACTCAAGTTCTGCAAGCGGTTTCTTCTTCGCTTTCATGATACCTGGTAAAGATGGGTAACGAGGCTCGTTTAAACCTTGCTGAGCTGTTACTAAAAGTGGTAAAGATGTCTCGATAACTTCTGAATCACCTTCGATATCGCGCACAATTTTCGCAGATGTTCCATCGATTTCAAGATTTGTAATTGTTGTTACATAGTTAATGCCTAGTAAATCTGCAACACGAGGTCCTACTTGACCAGAGCCTCCGTCAATTGCAACATTTCCTGTTAAAATTAAATCTGGGTCTTTATCTTTTAAATATTCAGCTAAAATATAAGCTGCTGCATTTTGATCCAGTTCATCTAGATCGTCTTCAGTATTAATAAGAACCGCTTCATCTGCTCCCATTGCAAGAGCTGTACGTAATTGCTTCTCTGCATCTTCGCCACCAATTGAAACGACTGTTACTTTACCGCCAGCAGCGTCGCGTACTTGGATTGCCTCTTCAATTGCATATTCATCGTAAGGATTGATGATGAATTCTGCGCCATCCTCTTGGATTTTACCACCCGACACAACAATTTTTTCTTCTGTATCAAACGTACGTTTAATTAATGCAAAAATATTCATATATCCATACCTCCTGAAACGTTTTTTATTTCTAAGTAAACTTATAAATATTATATATTTTCAATGTCGATAACGTCGATAACACTTTTTCAAGTCGCTATCGACACTGATGGAATATTATTTACCAGTAAACACAGGCTCGCGTTTTTCAATAAATGCTTGAATTCCCTCTTTTGCATCTTCCGAAACGAAAACTGTGCCAAAGGATTTTGCTTCTGCCTGAATACCTTCATAGAATGAAGCATGCTTAGCATATTGCAATGTTTGAATAGCTGCTTTTAAAGCAACCGGGCTCTTCTTCGCAATTTTCTTCGCGACCTTTAGCGTTTCTTCCAGTAATGCTTCATCTGTAAATGCACGATTCGCTAAACCCCATTGTACAGCTTCTGTACCAGAAATCGGCTCACTTGTAAACATCATTTCTGCAGCTTTCGCTACTCCTACATATCGTGGTAGGCGTTGTGTACCCCCGAAACCTGGAATTAGACCTAATTGTAATTCAGGTAGCCCTAATTTCGCAGATTCTGTCACAAAGCGCAGATGACAGCTCATCGCTAGTTCAAGGCCTCCGCCTAGTGCCGCACCATGAATTGCAGCAATAATAGGTTTAGAGAAAGATTCAACTCGCTCAAAAACTTGCTGACCATTGTTCGCTAGCTTTGAAAATTCATCACCAGATTCAACCTCAGTAAATTCTTTAATGTCTGCACCTGCTGAGAAGAAACGACCTTCGCCATGAAGTACAAGGACACGTACAGTGTCATCATTTTCCACAGCATCTAGCACAGAATTTACTTCAGCAATGATTCCGCGAGATAATGCGTTTGCTGGCGGGCGTGCAATCGTAATAATCGCTACTCCATCCTCTACTTTCCAACTTAGAAATTCCATTTCTCCACATCCTTTTTAAGCTTTAATGCCGTTCAGGATTAATGCCTGAACTTTCGGAACCTGTTCTATCAAATCATATCGATATTCATTCATGACCCACGACGTGATGGTTTCATCAATTGTTCCAAATACCATTTGACGTGCCAAGCGTACATCCATCGTTTGATTGAACTCACCTGATAGCATACCTTCGATCAAAATTTGATCAAGTAATTGTAAATACTCTCTTAACACCGAATTGATCTTTAAACGTAAATCTTTGTTCGATTGTCGTAGTTCCAATTGTGTAACGGTTGCTAGGTATCGATCTGTCGCTAGAACATTAAAATGATTTTCTATCATTCGTGAAAGTTTGTCTTTAGACGTACTTCCATTTTCTATTATATCTTGTAATGACTCTACAAAAACAGCCATTTTTTCATTAAAAACAGAAATTAATATATCTTCTTTATTTTTAAAATATAAATAGATTGTTCCATCAGCCACCCCTGCCTGTTTTGCAATCTTCGATACTTGTGCTTGGTGATACCCATTTTCTGCAATAACGATGACAGCTGCATCAACAATTTGCTTATATTTTGGCTTATCACGTTTCACTTTTATATCACCACCTAAAAAAACTTGCACACGTCTACATTCATGCTCGATTAAAGTTTCTATGTTTTTCCACATGATGTCATCCTTCAATGACCAGCAAATCTCTTATAAGGATGTGACATGATAACTAAAAAAAATATGAAAATATGAATGGTCATTCATTCATATTTTCATATTATATTTTACATCTTTGCTTGTCAATACTTTATCACGTATTTATTTTGCTTCTTTATTCGCCAATTTCGTTTTTTCTTCATCCACTAACGCACGACGCAAAATTTTTCCAACTGCTGTTTTCGGTAGTTCTTCTCTAAACTCATAATACCGAGGAACTTTGAAAGCAGCCAAGTGTTGACGGCAATATTTATTTAATTCGTCTTCTGTAATCGAATATCCTTCTTTTAAAACAATATAAGCTTTTACTGTTTCTCCTCGGTACGGATCCGGTATACCCGCAACTATACATTCCTGGATTTCCTCTCGTTCATATAGTACTTCCTCTACCTCACGAGGGTAAATATTAAAACCACCTGCGATAATCAAATCTTTTTTACGATCAACTACATAGAAAAATCCTTCTTCATCCATATAACCCAGATCTCCAGTTAAAAACCATCCATCTACGAACGCTGCTGCCGTATCTTCTGGTCGATTCCAATAGCCTTTCATAACCTGTGGCCCTTTAACAGCTATTTCCCCAACCTCACCGACTGGAAGCACCTCTACATCCCCGGTCCGTAAAATTACTGACTCTGTATTTGGCCATGGTAAACCAATTGAGCCGATAACACGCTTATCCCAAATAGGCGTAGCATGCGTAACAGGAGAAGTTTCTGTTAATCCATATCCTTCTACAAGTTTCCCCCCTGTTACCGCTTCAAATTTCTCCTGCACCTCTACTGGAAGTGAAGCGGAGCCACTTAAGCATGCTTTAATGGACGATAAGTCGTACTTTGTAATATCCGGGTGATTTAATAAACCAATATATAAGGTCGGTGCACCTGGAAAAAGTGTTGGTTTTTGCTTTTCTATCGTTTTCAACGCTGTTTCTACATCAAACTTTGGTAATAGCACCATTTTATTTTGCGTGGAAACTGATAATAACATAACGGTAGTCATACCATAAACATGGAAGAATGGAAGTACGCCCATAATGGTTTCCTCACCATGTACACATTTATACATCCATGCATCACACATTGTTGTATTGGCAATTAAGTTTTTATGGGTCAGCATCACACCCTTAGGGAAGCCAGTAGTTCCCCCTGTATATTGAAGCAACGCAATATCCTCTTCAAAATCAAATGGGGTATCAATCATTTTAATTGGCGACGAGCGCATAATTTCTGTAAATAGATGATTTTGACCACTATGTTCAACCTTTACACTAAAACCATACTGCTTTTTTTGAATATAGGGGTAAACTAAATTTTTTGGGAATGGTAAATAATCTTTAATAGCTGTGACAATGACATTTTCAAGTGCAGTTTCTTTTATAATTTTCATAACACGTGGATACAAAATATCCATCAGTAAAATAACTTTGGCACCCGAATCAGCCATTTGATATTGAAGTTCACGCTCAGTATAAAGTGGATTTGTTTGTACGACAATTGCTCCAGCATACATTGCCCCGTAGTAAGCGATTACACTTTGTGGTGAGTTTGGCAGCATAATAGCTACTCGATCTCCCTTTTCCACCCCAAGGGCTTGTAAATAGTTTGCAAACCTTAGCGCCGACTCATATAGCTCGGTGTACGTCAAATCCTTTCCCATAAAATGAATCGCAACTTTGGATGGATTCTTTATATAGGCACGTGTTAAAAACTCTTGCACAGGAATTTCTTCAAACGTTAAAGACGATGGTACTTCTTCAGGATAATTTTTTAGCCATGGTTTTGTTGTCATACGTCCTCTCCCCTTTGTCCCATACTTTGTAAATTCTTATTTTAATTATAATGAAAAAGAAATATACTTTCAAACACAAAATAGAAAATAAATGCATTTTCGATTAATTATTATGCGTTTAACAACATTTATATAACTGTATTTCTCAGGATTTCAGATCAACGTTCCTTATGAATACTCATTCATTCTTTCTTTTTTTATGCACAGGACTGCGTTAATATTTCTATATTCCAAAAATAATTCTTTCATGATAACTTTTTAGATAGATGAGGGAATATTAATAGATTTTAGTAGTATTTTGTGATGATTTGGTGTGAGGATGATGTAACTTAGATTTTTTCGAGGGTATTGAAGTTTTTTATTTAATTGGAGCGATCATACATTCAGCCTGAGTAGTATCTCCCCGGGCTAGAGCAGTTCTTCACTTTTTTGCGTCGCTATGGATCTTCCTTCCGTCGCTTCGGCTCTTCCTTCCGTCGCCCTGACTTCTTTCCGTCACTTCGGCTCTTCCTTCCGTCACTCTGATACTTCTTACCGTCGCTTCGGCTCTTCCTTCCGTCGCTTTAGCTTTCCTTTCCGTCGCTCTGGCTTCTTTCCGTCACTTCGGCTCTTCCTTCCGTCGCTTTTGCTTTCCTATCCGTCGCTCTGGCTTCTTTCCGTCACTTCGGCTCTTCCTTCCGTCGCTTTAGCTCTTCTTTCCGTCGCTTCGGCTCTTCCTTCCGTCGCTCTGGCTTCTTTCCGTCACTTCGGCTCTTCCTTCCGTCGCTCTGATACTTCTTACCGTCGCTTTAGCTCTTCTTTCCGTCGCTTCGGCTCTTCCTTCCGTCGCTCTGATACTTCTTACCGTCGCTTTAGCTCTTCTTACCGTCGCTCCGGCTCTTCCTTCCGTCGCTCTGATACTTCTTACCGTCGCTCTGGCTCTTCTTTCCGTCGCTAGCTACCCGAGCAGTTCTTCTCCTTAACCAATTACTATGAAAAAAACGCATCCTCATAAAAGGATGCGTTTCTAAGTTTAAAGGGTCATCATATAATAGACACCGACTGCCAAAAATGCGATGCAGACAACGATTAGTACTTTTGCTAATTTTTCCATGTCATTACACTCCTATGCAATACTTGCCCCAATAACAAACGATAGACCGACTGAAATGGTAAAGGAAATGAAGCCAACTGAGCGATTATCATTTGCGATTTCTTGATCGACATTAAAACGTGGTGTCATAAATTCAAATAAGAAATACGCTACAATCAGTAATGTAAAACCAAAAAGGCCCCAGCCAATCATTTCACTTAAAGTACTGTGGCGGGCAATGGAAAAACGAAAAATATTACAGATCCCCAGTATTTTCCCACCTGTTGCGAGTGCCACAGAGATATTACCATTTTTAATTTCTTCCCAATTTTTATATTTCGTAACGACTTCGAACAATGCCATCGAGACGACTAAACATAATACAACAACACTAAAGTATCCTGCCGTTTCGATAATTGGGTATCGCCAAAAGCTAGAATTCAGCATTTTCTCCGTCCCCTTTACAGCTTATTTCAATTCCACAACCGTGACGCCTAAGCCCCCCTCGCCGGCTTCACCAAAACGGAAGGATTTTACACGCTTATGTTTTTTCAAATAGGTTTGAATTCCTTGACGTAATGCACCTGTACCGACACCATGAATAATTGATACACGCCCATAGTTAGCAAGCAAGGCATCATCAATATATTTTTCTGTACGTATAATGGCGTCTTCATATCGTTCGCCGCGTAAATCTAATTCTAATTTTACATGGCTACTGCGATTTTTCACACCAGCAATACGTTGCACAGGTTCTTTTTCAGGTTTAATGTACTCTAGATCACTATCTGAGATTTTCATTTTCAAAATACCCATTTGGACAACCCATTCGGAATTCGATGCTTTTTCGAGCAATGTACCTCTTTGTCCATAGCTTAACACCTTTACCTCGTCTCCGACAACTAAGTTTTGTGCACGGGCCTTTACTTGTGCCGCTTTTTTCAGCACTTTATTGTTTTCAAGCGGTGTAGCTTCTTCCAGTCGTTTACGAGCTTCGATGAGCTCATGCTCCTTAACAACTTGGTCTGCATTTTTGCGCATTTCTCGAAGCTCCGCAATAATTGATTCTGCTTCTCTTTTGGCTTCATCAACAATTTTACGAGCTTTTTCTTTCGCTTTTTTATCGAGTGCCTCTTTGCGTTCCTCATAAGCTTGTAATTTTCCTTGTAACTCTTTACGAAGGTCTTCAGACTCCATCAGTAATTCATGAGAGCGTTCTGCATCATCTTCGGATTGGCGACGAGTCTCTTCAAGTGAAGCAATCATAGACTCCACCTCATGACGATCTGTGCCTGTAAAGCCTTTCGCACGGTCAATAATCGACTCTGGTAAGCCAAGGCGACTTGAAATTTCAAATGCATTGGAGCGTCCTGGTACACCAATTAGTAGGCGATATGTTGGGCTCAATGTCTCGATATCAAACTCTACACTTGCATTGGCAACTCCTGGACGATTATAGCCGTATGCTTTTAGCTCAGGATAATGCGTTGTTGCCATAACGCGGGCACCACGACCATGTACTTCATCTAAAATGGAGATGGCCAGAGCTGCACCTTCCTGAGGATCTGTCCCAGCACCTAATTCATCAAATAGAACTAGTGACTCATAATCAAACTTTTGTAAGATATCTACTATGTTGACCATATGAGAGGAGAATGTTGACAATGATTGTTCTATTGACTGTTCATCTCCAATATCCGCAAAAAGCTGCTTGAAAACGGCAAGCTCTGAACCATCAAGTGCAGGCACTGGTAACCCTGCCTGTGCCATTAATGTACACAGTCCGACTGTTTTTAAAGTGACAGTTTTACCACCAGTGTTTGGTCCTGTAATCACAATTGCCGTAATGTCTTTACCAAATTCAATATCGTTAGCAACAGCCATTTCAATTGGTAAAAGTGGATGACGTGCACGCACAAGTCGAATATAGCCATCGTTATTCATTTTAGGCATTGTACATTTGTTCGCTTGACCGTACTTGCCTTTAGCTAAAATGACGTCAATCTCGCCTAGTACTTTTACTAAATTAAATAAATCTGGAGCTACTTCCTCTACCATTGCACTTAGAGCAAGTAAAATACGTTCAACTTCAGCCTGCTCTTTCATTTTTAAACGATGAATTTCATTATTCGCTTGTACAACAGAATCAGGCTCGATGAATAACGTTTGACCAGAAGATGATTGGTCATGCACAATTCCACCATAATGATGACGATACTCTTGCTTAACTGGGATAACAAAACGATCATTACGAATCGTTACAAGCGTATCTGAGAGCATTTTTGAAGCATTGCTCCCACGTGTAAGACTTTCCAGCTTAGACCGTACTTTAGCTTCCTCAGCGCGCAAAGATTGGCGAATTGAACGCAAAGTTTGGCTTGCAGAGTCTAGCACTGAGCCGTTGTCATCAATACAGTTATTAATTTCATGCTGCAAGCCTGTTAAAACGGGCATTGCCTCCTTTTTGGCGATGAAATGAGGAATCTCAATTACTTCTTCTGATTCTATATCTTCAATAAAATTGCGAAGAATTCTACTAGCTCGAATCGTACTTGAAACTTCCATTAACTCCATCGCTGAAAGCATGCCACCGATTTGGGCACGTCTTGCAGCCGGTCGTACATCAAAAATTCCACCCATCGGTACATTGCCTTTTACACGTAAAATGGATAGTCCTTCATCCATTTCCTCTAATAATTGTACAACTTTTTCATAATCTGTCTGTGGTACAAGCTCATCAATGGCTGATTTGCCGATTGAAGAAGTACAGTATGTAGCCACTTGTTGACGTACTTTATCATATTCTAGTGTTTTCAATGCGCGTTCGGCGATCACTGAGAACACCTCCTCAACCTATTTATTTCGTCGAATGAACGCTTCAAATTGTTCCCGCGTCCATGTATTCATAATCATATCCCTTTTCAACCATGCTCTGTTTGCGTAGCGCACTCCAATATCCATAAAGCGTAAATGAGCGATATCATGGGCATCCGTATTAATAGCTACGGGCACACCAGCTGCCAAAGCCATTTCTAAATGCTCTACACATAAATCAAGACGATATGGATTCGCATTTAACTCTAAAATTTTACCATATTCCTTTGCCCAAGCAATTAATTGTCCCATATCTGGATTATAGCCATTACGATCCTCAATAATGCGACCAGTTGGATGTGCAATCATATGAACGTATGGATTTTGCATCGCCGTAAGCAAACGCGCCATAATTTTGTCCTGCGATTGTGAAAAGCTAGAGTGAATAGAGGCAATGACAAAATCTAACTCTCTCAGCACATCATCCTCAAAATCGAGGGAACCATCTGGTAAAATATCCATTTCTGTCCCTGCATATAAGCGAAAATCTGGATGTGTTTCATTAAACGCCTCAATTTCAGCACGTTGTTTTGTTAAGCGCTCTGGCGTTAGACCATTCGCTACTTTTAAAAATTGTGAGTGGTCAGTAATAACGCTATATTGATAGCCACGTACTTTCAATGCCTCGCCCATTTCAGCTACAGAATATGCACCATCAGACCATGTCGTATGCATATGCAAATCTGCTTTAATATCTTCTAATTTTACTAGACCTTTAATATTATCCGTTTTGTCAAATTCCGTTGTACCCGTACGCAAGCTAGGCGGGATAAATGGTAAATCAAAATGCGCAAAAAATTCCTCTTCATCCTTAAACGTTAATACGGTACCATCAGCCTGCTCAACACCATATTCACTAATCTTTTCACCACGGGCTTTAGCAATTTGGCGCATGCGGACATTGTGATCTTTCGAGCCTGTGAAATGATGTAAGGCAGTTGCATATTCAGCATCTTTTACTAATCGGAAATCTACACTTACAGGCTCATCTAGATCTAAAATAACTGAAATCTTTGTATCACCAGCTGCTACGACTTCTTGTACAGAAAGCTCATTCAGTAACTTTTCACGTACAGTTTCAACTACTTCAGTGACAACAATAAAATCAATATCTTTACTTGTTTCAGCTGCACGACGGAAGCTTCCAGCAACAGAAAAACGTTCCACTTCTTCCATACTACCTAGAAGAGCTTCAATTTGTAAAACAACTGGCTCTAGCTGCCAAATCGGCAAACGTTCTGAACGATTTGCTAAATTTGCAAGTTCCTTTAAAATTTTTTCTTCTGTTTTTGCTGCAAAGCCTGCTAGCTCTCGAACCTTACATGCCTCACATGCAGCCTTTAAACTTTCCGCAGAATCAATCCCTAATTCTTGATGAAGCTTTGCGATTTTTTTACCACCTAAGCCTGGAAGTTTTAATAACGGAAGCAATCCTTTTGGCACAATTTCTTCTAATTCTTTTAATAAGCTTGATTCACCATTTGTCATTAAATCCTCAATAACGGCAGCTGTACCTTTACCAATACCTTTAAGCTTTGTTACATCCTCCATCTCACTTAATGAGCGCTCGTCCCCCTCAAGTGCAGCAGCAGCTTTTCGAAAGGCAGATACCTTGAATGGATTTTCCCCTTGTAATTCCATATACAAAGCAATTTTTTCAAGTGTTCGAATAATTGTTTTTTTGTTCATTGGGAATTCCTCCTATCGTAAAAACACTTCCCTCAAAACCGAGAGAAGTGCACAGTTTGCTATTGCATATAAATATACCACCAGTTTTGGAACATACTTGTAATAATTGGGGTGTGTTCCAAAATGAGACCACTTAACAACGACTTCGACATTAAACTTTGGATAAAATCAACTGGCAATAAGGCAAGAATGTACAGCAAAATAAACATTATTAAATAGTTTTCAATCATGCCAAACAATGCTCCAAGCCAACGATTCAATGTACCTAACACAGGTAAATACGCTATAAAATCAAAAATCGATGCTACAATTTGCAATGTAATTTTCACAGCAAAGAAAATTACAGCAAAGGCAATGACACGGTAAAAAGTGCGGTCTAAATCCAGACTATCAATGACTACTCCAAGACTACCTGAATCCGTTACACCAGGGTACGGAACCCAAAAAACAAATTTTTGTGCTAATGGTTTATAATAGATATACGCAACTATTAGGGCAACTATAAAGCTAACAATATGCATCATCTGTACAATGAAACCACGTTTTGCTCCAACGATGAGCCCAGCTAGTAGCACCACTAATATGATTAAATCTAACATTCACTTCAACCCTTTAATTTTTTCAATTCTTCTTCTAGTTGCTCCATTTGTTCTTTTAATAGTAAATAATCGTGAACGGTATTTACTGCTGTAAGAACGGCAAGCTTTGTGCTATCAAGTGAGGGATTATGTACATTCATTTCGCGCATACGGTCGTCAACAATCGAAGCGACAAGTCGCATATGTCCAATGGATTCAGAGCCGACCATTTTATATGTATGGCCGTATATTTCCACAGAAATTTTATTCTTTTCTTGATTTTCCATAGTCGCACCCTCCTTGTACTCACGATTTTTTTTTGATTGTGAGCAGCATACACAAAAAAGCTATTTATTATCATACCATGAAAGGTATAAAATTGTGAACAATGAGGACAGAAAGGAACGAGTAAATGTCAAATATTGTACTTTCAATATCAACAAAAATACAAAAAGAGGTGATGTCCTACTACGCAAACCATTTTGTAGAACGTAAAGCACCAGGAGTAATCTTTGCTGCAAAGCTTCCAGATACAGCAATTACGATGTACAAATCAGGTAAATTAATGTTCCAAGGGGGAGGAGCTGAGCGAGAAGCAGCACGCTGGGGAAACATAGAAGTAACAAATTCACAGAAATCATCGTCGATCGGGGCAAAGGGCGACGTTCTACCAGAAGGTTTTGCTACGATGTCTGTACTAGGCTCAGACGAAACTGGTACTGGTGATTATTTCGGTCCAATAACAGTGGCAGCCGTATATGTCCCTTCATCAAAAATTGCACTTATAAACGAACTTGGTGTCAAGGACTCAAAAATGCTAACGGATGATTATATGCGTAAAATAGCGCCAGATTTACGTGCGACTTGTGTCCATAGTGTGCTTGTACTACGTAATGAAAAATATAACGAATTACAATCACGAGGCTACTCTCAAGGTAAGATGAAAGCTATGATGCACAATAGGGCACTTAAAAATGCACTGTCAAAAATGGCACCCGAAAAACCAGAGCATATATTAATTGATCAGTTTGCGGAACGTGGCTTGTATTACAATTACTTAAAAAATGAACGAGATATTGTTCGAGAGGATGTACTACTTTCTACGAAGGCCGAGCAATTACATGTTTCAGTAGCAACCGCATCGATATTAGCTCGTGCGGCATTTTTAAAAGAAATGGACCGACTGAGTGAGATTGCTGGGATAGAGTTGTTGAAGGGGGCTTCTGCGAAAGTAGATGCGTTAGCAGCACGCATTTGGCGAAAACAAGGTGAGGAATTTTTACGTTCCATTACGAAATGGCATTTTGCTAATACTGAAAAAGCTAAGAAGATGAAATAAAGTGAAACATTTATCAGTGGGGGTTTTTTTCATCCCTCGCTGATTATTAATTGAACGAATCGGGCTTTTATGGGCAGTTTATCTCTCACCTAACTTCTTTGCTATTGCCAAATTTTGAGGTGGGAGTATTACGCCCGTTAATGCGGGATAAACTTGGTATTATAGTCCACAAAAAAATTCGCTATACTCCAGCAGAGAACTAATTTACACTACTTGTTCTCTTCTGTAGTTAGCGAATTTTTTATATCAAAAAGTTATCATAATCATTTTAGAAGAATTTTGATTCCAACTTAATATTTAAATTGTTGAATCGTTTCTTGTAGATTTTCAGACATTTTAGCAAGGGCTTCGGCCGATACAGCGATTTCTTCAATAGTAGCAAGCTGTTCCTCTGTTGCAGCAGAAATATTTTGTGCGCTTGCTGTATTTTCATTGGTTTGTTCAAGTACACTTTCAATTCCCATCTCCACTTGATGGGCGTGTTCAGAAATAGCTTTAGATGCCTCCGAAATTTGTCCTATTTCATAGGTTACACTTTGCACATTTGTACGAATCTCATCAAATGACTTTCCTGCCGTATTTGTTATATCAATTCCCTTTACTACCTCAGCTGAACCGGCAGCCATTGATTCAACCGCTAATTCTGTATCAGCTTGAATCTGTGAAATAATATCCTTGATTTGCAGTGTGGATTGTGCAGATTGTTCTGCTAGCTTTCGTACCTCTTCAGCTACTACCGCGAAACCTTTTCCATGCTCACCGGCACGGGCAGCTTCGATTGCTGCGTTTAAAGCTAGTAGGTTCGTTTGATCAGCAATTTGGGTTATAGCCTCCACAATGTGCCCAATTTCGTGAGAACGCTTGTCTAATGTTTGCACTGTCTTTTCAAGGGCCTGTACAGTATTTTGAATCATGGTCATTTGTTGCACAGCTGTTTGAATAGTCTCATCACCAATCATAACAGCACCCATAGCTTTATTTGACATCTCATTAACAGCACCAGCTTTTGCTGAAATATGCTGAATGGATGATGACATTTCAAGTACAGCATTATTACTTTCCTGAATAGTGTCTCCCTGCATGTCAACCGTCTCAGCAAATGATTGAATGGAATCAACAATTTGCGATGTTGCTCGCTTATTTTCTGCAGTGCTTGCAGTTAGCTGCTCTGAAGAATTGGCCAATAAATTTGATTTCTCGCCAATATTACCAACTACCCCACGTAAAGAGAAGATCATTTTATTGAAAATATTAGCTAGTTTTCCAATCTCATCATTTCTTCTTATGTCGATCAGGTTACGCAAATCGCCTTCACCTACTCGTTCAGCAACTGTAGATAGCTCTTTCAGTGGACGAGTGATTGAGGCAATGATCATGCCACCGATTATCCCACAGATAATTAAAGCGATAGCAATGACTGCTGTTGTCGATTTTAAAATTGGAGCAGTGACAGCTGTTACATCCTTTAAATCCATAATACCGATAATTTTCCACCCTGTAAGTTTATTAGTAGTGAAAAAAACTTGATGCTCCTTGCCATCTTCCTTAATTTTAAAGCTACCTTCTTCTTTACCTTGCATCTTTTCTATATACGAATCTTTCAGCTTGGTTCCCACTTCAACATTCGGATCTGCTATTGTAAGATTATTGGCATTCACTAATGAGGCATAGCCACTTTTCCCAATCTCCACTGTATCTACGAGCTTCGCAATTTCAGCAAGATTCAAATCTATAGAAACAACCCCGGATTTGTCAGGTAATCCTGCCGCTACAGTTAAAGTTAAATCGCCTGAGATATTTGATTTATATGGGTCCATCACGACCCCTTTACCTGGCGACTCCATAGCCTTTAAATACCAGGGACGCAGAAACGGATTATAATCAGACGGCATTTCATGATATGGATTACGTAAAAAACCATGGCCTTCTAATGTTAAAGCAACTACCGAAACACTAGTATGTAAAGCATTGTATTTATCTAATTCCTTTAATGCATCTGCATCTTTCCAATCCTTATTAAAATAAGCTGCCAAATATTCTGCATCACTTATGATTGGAGAAATTTCTTTTGTCACTAAAGAATTGATTAAATCGACATTCTCACGTGATCTATCACTTAATTCGTTATAATATAGGTTATCCGATTTCATGTATGAAAATGTACCAATTGCAATACTCGGAATTAAGAGTGTCATTGTAAATGCCCAGATTAGCCGAGCACGTACGGATAAGCTTTTTCGTTTTCGATAATCTTTCAAGATCATTATCTCCTCTTACTATTTTTTCTATCCAGTTTCTACTATACACATAATAAATACTTAAGATTCTTTTTTTGTTATTTCAAAATATTATTAAAAACTTAAAATATCAGAAAATTTTGTATTGACTGTTGTATCATATAAACGTTAAGAAGTGCCTTCCAACTAAAAAAGCTGCCTCATTACGAGACAGCTCATAAAAAAATTATTAAATTAGCGTACTTCTGTACCTTCAATTGTTGCAATAGCTTTTAACACTTTATTATGTGCTGCAACAACCTCTTCATCTGTTAATGTACGTTCTGGATCGAAGTATGTTAGGGAGAATGCCACTGATTTTTTACCAGAATCCATTTTTTCACCTTCGTATACGTCGAATACGCGAACGTCTTTCAATAATTTCACACCTGCCGAACGAATAGCAGTAATGACTTCTCCAGCAGTTGTTGCACGGTCCATGATAAGGGCAATATCACGAGACATTGCTGGGAAACGTGGTACTGGTGTATAGGCAAGTGGTGCTTTTTTAGCAGTAGCAATTAATAATGTTACTAGATTCATTTCCATTACATAAGTGTCTTTTACACCCCATGCTTTTTGTTCTGCAGGATGTAATCCACCGATAATGCCGACTTGTTCACCGTCTAAAAGAATGCTAGCCGTACGTCCTGGGTGTAAACCATCTACTTCCGTTTTCACAAATGAAATACGGTCCTCTAAACCAAGCTTACCGATAACACCTTCTACAATGCCTTTTAAGACGAAGAAATCTACCTCTTTTTTCTCACCCTGCCAAGCATGGTCAAGCCATTTTCCTGTTACTACTGCCGCCACATGCTCTTCCTCATATGGTAACCCCTCTTCTGATTGACCAAGGAATACTGAACCGATTTCATACAATGCCACATTGTCAGCTTTACGTGCAACATTGTATGCAGCAGCTTCAATTAGATGTGGGATTAGACTTTGACGTAGTGTTGAACGGTCCTCACTCATCGGCATAAGTAAACGTGTTACTGGCTCTGCTTTTAATGCAAAGCGTTGTGACAATGCATCTGAAGTTAATGAGTAAGTGACAGCTTGGTAAAGGCCTCCCCCTTCCATGTAAGTACGAACTACACGACGATTTGCTTGATATGGCGTTAGACGACCTACTTGGTTTGCGCCCTCTGGTAAGGTCATCGGAATTTCATCATAGCCGTATAAACGAGCAATTTCCTCTACAATGTCTTCCTCAATTTTAATATCTTGACGACGTGTTGGTGCATCAACAATTAGTAAACCATTTGCTGCTTCTACGCCGAATTTAAGACGCTCTAAAATTGACAGCATCTCTTCTAATGAAATTTTCATACCTAAACGTTCATTAATAAAATCTGGAGAAACAACAACACGTGCTGGTGATTTATCTAGTTCATCCACGATGCATGTTCCTTCTAACACTTCACCGCCAGCTAATTCAGCTAGTAGTGCTGCAGCACGTTCTGCAGCAGGTAACACACGGTTAGGGTCTACACCCTTTTCAAAACGAGCAGAAGCATCTGATCGAAGTCCAAGATGACGCGATGTTTGACGTACTGTTAAACCGTCGAAGTATGCAGATTCGATTACAACAGTTGTTGTAGAATCACTTACTTCAGAGTTTGCACCACCCATTACACCTGCGATAGCTACTGGCTCCTTGCCATTTGTAATGACTAAATCTGTTGCTTTTAATGTACGCTCTTGATCATCTAAAGTTGTAATTTTTTCACCTTCTGTTGCTTTACGCACTACGATTTCACCTGTTGCTAGGCTATCGTAGTCAAAGGCATGAAGCGGTTGACCGTATTCCATTAAAATGTAGTTCGTAACATCGACAACATTGTTATGTGGGCGTACGCCTGCTGCCATTAAGCGATTTTGTAACCACATTGGTGATTCCGCGATTTTTACGTTTTTCACAACTTTTGCAACATACATTGGGTTTGCTTGTAAATCTTCCACTCGAAGCTTTAACATGTCTTCTGCTTTTTCAGAAGATGTGCTGTAGGCGATTTCTGGATACTTCACTTCTTCAGTTAGAATTGCACCAACTTCGTATGCCACACCTAGCATTGACAACGCGTCTGAGCGGTTTGGTGTTAAACCAAGCTCTAATACTGTGTCACGTAGACCTAAAATAGCAAGGGCATCCGAGCCGACCTCAGCATCCTCAGGAAGTACATAGATACCTTCAGAATATGCTTTAGGAACAAGCTTTCCTTCGATTCCTAACTCTTGTAATGAACAAATCATACCGTTTGATTCATGTCCACGAAGTTTTGCTTTTTTTATTTTAATGCCACCTGGTAAATGTGCACCTGGACGAGCAACAATAACTTTTTGACCAGCATCAACGTTTGGAGCACCACAAATAATTTGTTGTGGCTCAGCTTCACCAACATCCACTTGGCAAATATTTAATTTATCCGCTTCAGGATGTTTCTCTTTTGATACGACATAGCCTACTACAACTTTTTCCATTGCGTTAGCACGGTCAATTACTGCATCTACTTCAATTCCAGAGCGCGTAATTTTTTCAGCTAACTCCTCAGGCGTTAAATCCTGTGTACTTACATAATCTTTTAACCATTCTAATGATACTAACATTTTTTATCCCCCTTACGCCTCTGTTCGCTCGAATTGTGATAAGAAACGTGTGTCACTCGTATAGAAATGACGAATATCGTCGACACCATATTTCAACATTGCGATACGTTCAGCACCAATACCGAATGCAAAGCCTGACACTTTCTTCGGATCATAGCCAGCCATTTCAAGAACATTTGGATGCACCATACCTGCTCCTAAAATTTCAATCCAGCCTGTACCTTTACATACGTTACAGCCAGAACCACCACATTTGAAGCAAGAAATATCCATTTCAACAGATGGCTCTGTGAATGGGAAGAAACTTGGACGAAGTCGAATTTCGCGGTCAGCACCGAACATTTTTTTCGCTAATGTATCAAGTGTACCTTTAAGGTCACTCATGCGAATATTTTCACCAATCACTAGCCCTTCAATTTGCATGAATTGGTGAGAGTGTGTAGCATCATCGTTGTCACGACGGAATACTTTCCCTGGACAAATAATGCGAATTGATTCACCTTTCTTCTCTTCCATCGTGCGAGCTTGCACAGGAGAAGTATGCGTACGTAATAATATTTCCTCGGAAATATAGAATGAATCCTGCATATCACGAGCAGGGTGTCCCTTCGGCAAGTTCAGCGCCTCGAAGTTATAATAATCCTTTTCCACTTCAGGACCTTCGGCAATTTCATAGCCCATACCGATAAATAAATCTTCAATTTCTTCAATAACACGTGTTAAAGGATGACGATTGCCAACTTTAATCTCACGGCCAGGTAAAGTGACATCAATCGACTCACTTGCTAATTTTTCAGCAATTGCTGCTTCCTCTAGCACAGTTACCTTTTCCTCTAATACAGCAGTTACATTTTCACGAACCGTATTGACTAAGGCACCCATTTTCGGGCGTTCCTCAGCTGATAATTTTCCCATGCCTTTTAATAAATCAGTAATAGGTCCTTTTTTTCCTAGATATGCTACTCGCACATCATTTAGTTCCTTTAAATTTGCTGCCGCTTCAATTTTAGCAAGTGCTTCTTGCTCTAATTGTTTTAATTGCTCTTCCATGTATAAACCCTCCTTGTTCACATAAATGCCTGCTGTTGATGGCATAAAAAAACTCGCCCCTAAAAAAGGGACGAGGACATATTCGCGGTACCACCCTAGTTATTGCATAGAAAATTCCTAGCAATCACTTCATTGACATAACGACTAGATTAAAGCCGGCGTACCTTTACAGCATTTAGCTGGTCCCGGTAGCTGCTCGCGGGGTGAATTCAAAACTGCATTGGTACGGCACTGGCTCTCAATCTTCGTCCTGCGCTCCCTGTCGTCCATTCACAATTTTTACTACTTCCCGGTCAAAGCATTTTAGTTTACATTTTAACAGTGATTATACAATACTATACCAATTCAAATCAAGAGCCATGTGCCTATTGCCATCGATATCGATGATTCTATCGGTAATTTTAGGCTCCTCACCATAACGTGTGGTTGATTTCCGTTCCGACTGGGCGCTTTCCTGGGGGCGTCCGATGAGCCACTTGGGGCAACAGGTGTTTTTTGCGCGAAAGCGAAGTGCTAACGTAGCGGCAGCAAAGTGTTTTTGTCTGTGCGAAAGCGTAGTGCAACGTAGCGACAGCAACAGCAGGATGTTGGTCACGAAGGCGTTATCACAGGATGTGATGGTTTTAGCCTTCGTTCCTCTATTGCTGATCCCCAAGGAGTCGCCCAGCCTCCACTCCAATCAACTAGTACATTGCATACGATTTCACCATATTCTTGCAATTACAGGTGTGATTACGATTATTAACTACTTAACAAATCCATATAAAACAATTCCTGTTGCCACTGCTACATTTAGAGACTCTGCTTGCCCCAATATCGGAATAATAATATTTTGATCTGTCATCGAAAGTAATTGTGGATGAATGCCACTACCTTCATTCCCCATCATTATCGCGAAAGCACCAGTATGCTCAATATCACTATAGACAACTGCATCCTCATCTAAAGCTGTTCCAAATACTGGTACATTATTATCCTGTAGCTGCTCAATCCATTCCTCTAGATCGCCACGAAGGACAGGAATATGGAAATGTGAGCCTTGCGCAGAGCGAAGCGTTTTAGGATTATATAAATCCGCACAACCCTTGCCGAGTATGACCGCATCCAAACCAGCTGCATCCGCAGTACGAATCATCGTCCCAATATTCCCTGGATCTTGGACGGCATCAATTAGTAGCACCTTGCGCCACGAAGCCATTACATCTTCTTCTAACAAAGGTTGCTTACAAACTGCAAATACACCTTGAGATGTCTCAGTTTCAGCAAACTCCTTGGCAACAGCCGCTGTTATTTCAACGATAGCTACATTATCAATCGGCCAAAGCATTGGTAAATCTACACCTTCACGTACAATTAGCTGTAGCACCTGGTCCTTATTTTTTAATGCTTCCTCCACCAAATGGAATCCCTCTACTATGAATTCTCCGGATCTTTCACGCTCTTTACGTGTTGTCGCTAGTTTCTTCCAATATTTCACTAACGCATTTTGCGTAGATTCAATTCTTTTCATCGTACCTCGTACCGCCTTTTTCCTATTTACTGTTCATTATTATACAGTAGAAAACGATAAATTACATAGTCATGCAAAAAACAGATTAATTGTTATATCTTTTTCTTTTATTATCAACTTATCACCCCCAGATAATTACAAAATCACAGAAATACATGTTATAATTTTCAATATTTCAGAAATACAAATGATTCCCATTTTGGGTGATGTAGAAATAAATCTGAGGGTGAAAATAAATGAAAAAAAATGTACATGTAGTAGGTGCCATTATTGAAAATGACAAGCATGAAATTTTTTGTGCGTTAAGAAATCCTAATATGGTACTAGCAAATTATTGGGAATTTCCTGGTGGTAAAATCGAAGAGGGCGAATCGCCGGAACAAGCTTTATCTCGTGAAATATTAGAGGAATTTAATTGCTCGATACAAGTTGGGGAAAAGGTTGAGGATACCATTTATGAATACGAAAAATTTATAGTACGCTTAAAAACATTTAAAGCGTCCATTATAAAGGGAGAGCCGGTCATGCTAGAACATGCTGAAATTAGATGGGTTCCTCGACATCAACTTCTAGATCTTAATTTCGCTCCTGCCGATATTCCCGCGATAAAAAAAATACTTGCTGAAAGATAATACTATTCATAAACAAAAGGATGACATAAAAAAATGCCTTAATTGTCATCCTTTTGTTTACTCAAATCTCTACAATGAGTTACCCTATTTCTCCCATTCTCCTTAGAGGCATATAAAGCTTCATCAGCTCTTTTTAATATTGTAGCCTCACTATCCTTTAAGGTGGCTGTCGCCATTCCGATACTCACTGTTATTTTTCCAGTTTGCCATTTTGCATATTCAACAGCCCGTCTTAAATACTCAGCGATATCTTTAGCCTCGTCCTCATTAGTTTCAGGTAAAATAACAACGAATTCTTCTCCACCATAACGTGCGACTGTATCTTCTGAACGAGCCTGAGTTTTTAATATTTGTGCTAATTGTGCAAGGACTTCATCTCCTACTTGATGCCCGAATGTGTCATTTACTTTTTTGAAATGATCGATATCTAAAATAAAGAGTGAAAATGATTTTGCAGTTTTGTCGAAAATAGAAAACTGTTCTTCTAGTTTTTCTTGAAAGAACCTTCTATTTTTCAAACCAGTTAGCTTATCTGTTACTGATAATTCTATTAATGTAGCATTCATTTCTAATAGCTCTGCTTGTTTTTGTTCGATTTCTAAATGAATCTGTTCTAATTTTGCTAATGCTCTTTCCTTATCAATATAAGCTGCTTCCACTTGTTTTTTAGCTGATCGTAACTCTAGTTCATAATCAATTCGCTTTTTCATCTTCACTAAAATACAATCAATTCGCTCCATCTCATCCTCAGTATACATCCTAGCATTCAACAAATATGGATTAGAAATACCGTCCTGATGCTTAAAACTAATAAATAGTTCTTCTACACACCTTTGTAAATTAATAGTAGGGTAAAAATAAGAATGAAAAATCAGCTTATTAGGTATAGACATGAGAAATTCAATATGTTTATTTAACACATCCGCCTGTTCATAGCCCATCCATTTGAGAAAAGTTTGATTTACTTCTGTTATAATCCCTTCATGTGTAATGGAAAGAAAACCACAAGGCGCATAGTTCAATTGTTTATCCATTTTTTGAATATCCTTTCATGTTTCTTACAAAAAGCCTTTGATACAGCGAATCGTTTCTTCTGGATGGCTAATATGTGGGTAATGACCTTTTGCCTCCATTAATATCAATGTACTATTTTTTAAGTGAATATGTAAAAATTCTCCTATCTCAATCGGTACAATACTGTCATCTGAACATTGCATTATAAGTGAAGGAACTGTCACTTTTACTAGGTCGTCACGATAATCAGATAAAAAAGTTACTTCAGCAAATTCTCTAGCAATAACAGGATTAGCTGCAATAAATGTTTGCTCCAATTCCTGTGATAATCTAGGAACCTCAGGATTTTTCATAGCTATAGGAGCCAAGTAACTTGCCCATCCTGAAAAATTCATTTCCATCATATCCAGTAGTTCTGTAATATCACTTAATTCGAATCCGCCATGATAAGCACCGTCATTTAAATAACATGGAGATGGCCCAATCATCACTAATTTCTTGAAATATTCAGGACGTTTTATTGATGCTAACATTCCTATCATTGAGCTAACAGAATGTCCAACAAATATAATCTCGTTCAAATTTAAAAATTCGATAATGTCTAGTAGATCTTGTACATAACCGTGCAAAGTATTGTATTTTTCAGATTTATAAGCGTTTAAATCCGATTTTCCCGAACCAACATAATCAAACAATATTATTTGAAAATTTTCTTCAAGTGCAGGTGTGATAAAGCGCCACATATTTTGATCGCATCCAAAGCCGTGCGCAAAAATAATAGTTTGATCCCCCTTGCCTATTATTTTTACATTATTACGAACAATAACATCCATCATCGCATTTACTCCCTTTAGAATTTATGTATTACATTCATTTTGACCTTGAGGGCAATAATTATCAAGATAAATGAAGGATTATTATTGCTGTGAGCTTTACTTTCTTCAACATACAGCCCTTTCTCAAATGATGCATATCACTTGGAAAGAATATGGAGATTGAAATTTTATCACTTAAAAATTAAAGATAAATACTCAATTTCTTGATTCATACATATGATGCTATATTGAAACCCATTAAGGAGGTGTCCTAATGATTATTCATGTGGTGAGCGCAGGTGAAACACTTTGGCAAATTGCAAACAGCTATTCTGTACCGATTAATTCCATTATCAAATTAAACGCATTATCTAAACCAGATCAATTAGTAATCGGACAATCACTCGTTATTCCCTCTCCTTACACAACCCATATTGTAAAAAGGGGTGACACCTTATGGTCGATAGCCCAACATTATGGTGTGTCTATGCAATCGATTATCACAGAAAATCATCTAACAAATCCAGATGTTTTAACACCTGGAACTAGACTAGTTATTCCACCCACTACACATATTGTATTGCCAGGAGAGACTCTATCGCAAATTGCCACGTATTATGGAACGACTGTTCAAGCAATTGCTTCGGAAAATGAAATTTCAGATCCAAACATGATTTATGCTGGTACGCAGTTGATTATTCCAAGAGCAAAGCCTTCCATTGAAGTAAATGCTTATACGTATCAAGAGCCTAAAGAAGCTGTGCAGTCGATTAACGCAATCGGTCATCTACTAACTTATTTTAGCCCCTTTGCTTATATGGTGAAAGAGGATGGAACACTACAACCTATAAATGATAAAGAAATGATCGATGCAGCTAATGCCAAAAACATTACTCCTATGCTGACCCTTACGAATTTCTCTTCTACAGAAGCCGGCTCCAATCTATCACATGTTATTTTATCTAGTGCAGAATTACAGGAAAAGGTCATTAACAATACTTTGAAAGTGATGCAGGAAAAGGGCTATAAAGTTCTAAACGTTGATTTTGAGAACGTTCTACCGGCAGATCGAGAGAATTATAACACTTTCCTCCAATTAGCTGTTGATCGTCTTCATCCAAAAGGATACCTAGTATCAACAGCACTTGCGCCAAAAACGAGCGCAACTCAGGCAGGAACTTTATATGAGGCACATGATTATGAAGCACACGGAAGAATTGCAGACTTTGTAATTTTGATGACATACGAGTGGGGATATCGACTTGGTCCACCTCAAGCAATTTCACCCATTAACGAAATGAGAAAAGTTGTGGAATATGCTTTATCAGTTATGCCTGCTGACAAAATATTTTTAGGCTTTGAAATTTATGCTCGCGATTGGCTTCTACCGCATGTTAAAGGGCAAGAGGCAGAAACATTTAGCTCTCAAGAAGCGATTAATAGAGCAATAAAATATGGCGCAATCATTCAATATGATAGGACCGCACAGTCACCATATTTCCGTTATGTCGATGAACAAGGTAGAAATCATGAGGTATGGTTTGAAGATGCTAGAAGTGCACAAGCTAAGTTTGACTTGGCGAAGCAATATAATCTTCGAGGTATTAGCTATTGGGCATTAGGTTTCCCTTTCCCACAAAACTGGGCGCTATTAAATAATGATTTTTCCATCAAAAAAGTTTCATTATAAAGCGGGGGAACTTTTTGGCAATCAATGAACTTAATTAGCTTAGTATGCGCAGTTTAGAATGTACTATTAATCCAAAAAAGTCTAAACAATTCTACAATAAATTCTTACCTTTCCCTAGTTTTTCCCATAATAAAAAATCAATTCAAAGCCATATTAAGAAATATCAAAACGAAAGGAGAAACTAAACATGGGAAGAGACAATAAACAAGGTACTAGCGCAAACAAAGGGTCATTGCCCCAAACACCAAAAAACCAAAAAATAGCGCCAAACAAAGCTAGTGAAGAGTTTTCTCAAGAGTTTATGAACCTGATTAATTCGGTTACTAAAGAAGGCAAGACAAAGAAATAAGGGGGGCTTCAAGTGGATTATAATCGTGCACAAGAAATTGTAGCCTCACCAAAGGAATATGAAGTAAGCTATAATGGCGTATCTATTTGGATTGACAAGCTTCATGAAGATGGTAAAACAGCAACTGTTCATTTACGTCGTTCTTTAGAGGAACGATCCGAAGTGGATATAGGTGAATTAAAAGAAGAGTACCTCGTACATTAGACTTTATAAAAAAACTGCTTACTTGAAGTGACCCCTAAAAGTTAGACACGGTTATTTCATTAGGCAGCTTGGGTAAAACGAGTTCGGTATTGCACCGGACTCGTTTTTAATTTTGCCT